>JAXESA010000155.1:0-10523 GCA_034116205.1 Ruminococcus sp.
AGGCAACAGTACAGCCAAGGCAATAGGTAAGGTACTGACAAAATTACAGAAGAGCCACAAGGAAATTGAGAAAAAAAGAAAGCAAGGCGGATATATCTACCTTTTACCTATTAACATCAGCGAAGTTGAACAGATTTATAAATTCAAGAAAACAGATTAATTAAAGCGTGTATGTAGTGTATGTAAAGTGTATGTATTTTTCGGCTTTACATACACACCCTAAACACCCATAAATACTGTATTATCTGTACTTTAGTGTATATAGTGTATGTAAATCATATCCTTATAGAGAGAAAATAAAAATATATATAAATAAGAATATATAATTTTTTTTAATGATTACTATAATATATAGAATTTACATTACATACATACATACATTACATACACAAACAGCACCTCCCTAAATGATAGTTGTGTATCATATAAGTTTACATATATGTCAGATAATAACGAAGTGAAAGCCTATATTTCAATTCCTCTATACAAATTAATAATTTTATGAAACTGTGAAAAACAGAGTAACCACACCTTGTTTTTCACAGTTTTATTTTTTAGACATATTTCATATTCTCGACCATATTCTTTTGAAATTTTTATATTATCTTTTTCTGCTATGGAGTATAAACAAGGGGATAATTTGTTAAATCTGCGTCAAGCAGCTTTATTTTATTCCCCATATTTCTATATTTTTCACACAAACAAATAATTGAATATTGTCGCCCAATGTAGTATAATGATTTTATATTTCATTTTTAGGCAGAGGGTGTGGTTAATATGAAGCTTTTGGAGGATAAAATTCTTAAGGACGGTCATATCGGCAAAGGTAATGTATTAAAGGTTGACAGCTTTTTGAACCACCAGATTGACACCGGTTTTATTTGTGAACTGGGCAAAGAATTTCATAGACTCTATAAGGACGAAAAAATCACAAAAATCCTCACTATTGAAGCATCAGGAATCGGTATTGCCTGTTTAACTGCACAGTACTTTAATGTTCCTGTTGTTTTTGCAAAGAAAACTCCAACAGTAAATATATATGCTGATGTCTATACTTCAAAGGTAACTTCATTTACCCACAAAAAGGACTATGATATTTATGTATCCAAGCAGTTTTTACACAAGGATGACCATGTTCTTATAATCGATGACTTCCTTGCAAAGGGAAGTGCGTTATCAGCCCTTATTAATCTTATTGATCACGCAGGCGCTAAAACTGTGGGTGCCGGTATTGTTATTGAAAAAGCTTTTCAGGAGGGCGGAAAAATAATTCGTGATATGGGAGTCAGAGTTGAGTCGTTGGCTCGAATTCAGGAAATGACCGAAGACGGCGGTATTGTTTTTTGCAATTAAAGTGGAAGCAGAGGGCATAGCTCTTTGACATATTTTTGAGGAGGAATTCAAAATGTTCAAAAAATTATTATCAATCGCATTGGCTGCAGTGATGGCAGTTTCATTTGCTGTTGTAGCCACAGGCTGTGGTTCTGACAGCAAAGGCGAAAGTGAAGACGGTCTGAAGTTTGGTTTCATCTATCTTCATGATGAAAACTCAACATACGACAACAACTTCTTGACAGCTGCTAAGGAAGCTTGCGAAAAGATGGGCGTTGAAATGATTAACAAGACAAACATCGACGAAAGCGATGCTTGTAAAGAGGCTGCTCTTGACCTGGTTGACCAGGGTTGTGACATCATTTTTGCTGACAGCTTTGGCCACGAGGACTTTATGATTGAGGCTGCTAAGGCTAATCCTGATGTTCAGTTCCTGCACGCAACAGGTACAAAGGCTCACACAGAAAAGCTTGACAACTTCCACAATGCTTTCGCATCTATATACGAAGGTCGTTACCTTGCAGGTATTGCCGCAGGTATGAAAATCAATGAGATGATTGATGGCGGAAAAATCACAAAGAAAGAAGCTAAGATGGGTTATGTTGGTGCTCATCCATATGCTGAGGTTAAGTCCGGCTACACATCATTCTATCTCGGTGCAAAGTCCGTTTGCCCAACAGTTACTATGGAAGTAACATTCACAGGTTCATGGTATGACGAAACTCTTGAGAAAGAGGCTGCTAACAAGCTTATCGCTGACAAGTGTGTTCTTATCAGCCAGCACGCTGACTCAATGGGCGCTCCAACAGCTTGTGAGTCTGCAAAGGTTCCAAATGTTTCTTACAACGGTTCTACTGTTAAGGCTTGTCCAAACACATTTATCGTTTCTTCAAGAATCAACTGGGCTCCATACTTTGAATATGCTATCAAGTGTGTAAAGGATGGCAAGGCTATTGATACTGACTGGACAGGTACAGTTGCAACAGGTTCTGTTGAACTTACAGATGTTAACGAGAAGGCTGCTGCAAAGGGTACTCAGGAAGCTATCGACGCAGCTAAGGCTAATCTCAAGTCCGGCAAGGTTAATGTATTTGACACAGCTAACTTTACAGTAAAGGGCAAGGCTCTCACAACATATAAGGCTGATGTTGATACAGACCCGGAATTCAAGGGCGACACAGAAGTAATTAAGGATGGTATCTTTGAGGAATCAAAGTATCGTTCAGCTCCATACTTTGACGTTGATATCGACGGAATTTCTGTTATTAAATAATTAATTTCCTTAGACATCAGGTCACTATATAAACCGACTATTCCGTGACCGTAAAAACGGTCACGGATAATTTTTTTAGGAGGCATTATGGCTGAAACTTTGGCATTGGAATTGAAAGGAATAACCAAAACCTTTGGCAGTGTTGTTGCCAACAAGGATGTTGACCTGAAGGTATATAAAGGTGAAATTCTTTCTATACTGGGGGAAAATGGTTCAGGCAAAACAACACTTATGAATATGGTATCGGGTATTTATTACCCCGATTCCGGCGAGATTTTAGTAAACGGAGAAAATGTCGTTATCAGTTCGCCAAAGGACGCATTTTCCTATAAAATCGGAATGATACATCAGCATTTTAAACTTGTTGATGTCTTTACTGCTACACAAAACATTGTTCTGGGAATTAAAGACGGAAAATTCGACATTAAAGCTGTTGAAAAAAAGGTACGGGAAATCACAGACAAATACGGCTTTAGCATTGACCTTAACAAAAAGATTTACGAGATGTCTGTATCTGAAAAACAGACAGTTGAAATTATTAAGGTGCTTTACAGAGGAGCAGATATTCTTATACTTGACGAACCAACTGCTGTACTTACACCTCAGGAAACAAGAAAACTATTCGATATTCTCCGCAAAATGAAGAAAGACGGAAAATCGATTATTATAATCACCCATAAGCTTCACGAGGTGCTTGATATTTCCGACAGAGTTACCATACTAAGAAAAGGTGAGTATGTAGGTACTGTTGAAACCAAAGACGCAACGGAAAGTTCCCTCACCGAAATGATGATGGGCGAAAAGATAGAACTTAACATAACCCGTGAGGAACCGGCAGATCCTATTGAAAGACTTGTTGTGGATAACCTTACTGTTATAAAACACGACGGTACTGTTGCCCTTGATAATGTTAAATTCAACGCATACGGAGGAGAAATTCTTGGCGTTGCCGGTATTTCCGGATGTGGACAGAAAGAACTCCTTGAATCTATTGCAGGACTTCAAACTACCACAAAAAAATCAAGTATTCTCTACAAACCGGATGATTTAGGCCCCCAACAGCTTGTGGGCAAAACACCAAAAGAAATCCGAAAGTTGGGCGTTGCCCTTTCCTTCGTACCGGAGGACAGACTTGGTATGGGACTGGTAGGAAATATGGACATTATAGACAATATGATGCTCCGTTCATACAAATCCGGCAGAGGCTCTTTCCTCAACAGAAAACAGCCAAAGTCCCTTGCTGAAAAAATCATTGAAAGCCTGGAAGTTGTTACCCCAAGTGCATCAACGCCGGTAAGACGATTGTCCGGTGGTAATGTTCAAAAGGTGCTTGTAGGAAGAGAAATTGCTTCAGAACCAAAGGTATTGATGGTTGCCTATCCTGTAAGGGGACTGGACATAAACTCATCATATACTATTTATAATCTTCTTTCGGAACAAAAGAAAAACGGTACAGCCATTATCTTTGTCGGCGAGGATTTGGATGTACTTCTTGAGCTTTGCGATAGAATTATGGTTATTAACTCCGGTAAAATCACCGGTATTGTAGATGGCAGAACAGCCACAAAGGAAGAAATCGGTCTGCTTATGACAAAAAGTGTAGAAAGGGAGGACAGCAATGACTAAAACTAAAAATCATGAACCTCTCATCCATATTTCCAAGAGAGATTCACTCCCTATGTACAAATCCTGGGCAATTCGTGGTATAGCAATTATTTTAGCACTGATTGTCTCCGGTATTATTACAATGCTTTTAACAGGGGAAAATCCTATAAATGTTTACTCAACAATTGTAAAGGGTGCATTTGGCTCAAGCAGACGAATTTGGAGTCTGCTCCAGGGTCTATCAATGCTACTTTGCGTTTCCCTTGCTGTTACTCCGGCCTTTAAGATGAGGTTCTGGAATATCGGTGCCGAGGGACAGGTTCTTATCGGTGGCTTGGCAACTGCAGCTTGTATGATTACCCTTGGTGATAAAATACCAAACGCCCTTTTGATTATTGTAATGATTGTTGCCAGTATTGCCAGTGCTGCAATCTGGGCGCTTATACCTGCATTTTTCAAAGCAAAATTCAACACTAATGAAACTCTGTTTACCCTTATGATGAACTATGTTGCCATTCAGCTTGTTTCTTACTTTGAAATGCTCTGGGAAAACCCAAAGGGTTCAAGTAATATCGGTATTATTAACCAGGCTACTCGTGCCGGCTGGCTACCTACTATCGGCAAATACGAGTATCTGCTAAATATATTGGTAGTTCTGGCTTTAACCATATTTATGTATATTTATCTTAAATACAGCAAACACGGATATGAACTTACTGTTGTTGGTGAAAGCGAAAACACAGCAAGATACATTGGCATCAATGTAAAGAAAGTAATTATGAGGACAATGCTTTTGTCCGGTGCAATTTGCGGTATTGCAGGTTTACTTCTTGTTGGCGGTACAAACCACACAATCACAACTACAACAGCAGGTGGCAGAGGATTTACCGCCATTATGGTGTCCTGGCTTGCAAAGTTTAATCCAATCTATATGATTTTAACCGCTTTCCTTATTTCCTTTATGCAGGCAGGAGCAGGGGAAATCTCAACGGTATTCGGATTAAACGAATCCTTCTCCGACATCCTCACAGGAGTTATTCTTTTCTTTATCATCGGCTGTGAGTTTTTTATTAACTACAAGATGCATTTTCGTTTCTCACATAAGGAGGTAAAATAAATGATAGCAACACTTATACAGCGTGCTGTGGTACAGGGTATTCCCCTGTTGTTTGGTTCTACCGGCGAAATTATGACAGAAAAATCCGGTAACCTTAACCTTGGTATTCCGGGCATTATGTATGTAGGCGGTATCAGCGGTGTTATCGGTGCTTTTCTCTATGAAAATTCCCTTGCAACACCTGATGATGCAAACGGCTTTCTCGCTATTTCAATACCTTTGCTTTGCAGTATTTTAGGTTCACTTATTATGGGACTTATTTATTGTTTTCTTACCGTAACACTAAGAGCAAACCAAAATGTAACCGGTCTTGCAATGACAACCTTTGGTGTTGGATTTGGAAACTTTTTCGGCGGTTCACTTATCAAGCTGGTTGACTCCGATGTTCCATCAATTACACTTACAACAACAAGCAACTACTTTAGAACAACCTTGCCTTTTGCAGATTCGACGGGTTGGTTTGGTGAGATATTTTTATCCTACGGGTTCCTTGCATATGCTGCAATCATCATTGCCCTTGGATGCTCATTCTTCCTCAACAGAACCCGTGGAGGCTTACATTTAAGGGCTGTGGGTGAAAATCCTGCTACTGCCGACGCCGCAGGTATTAATGTTGTAAAAACAAAGTACCTTGCAACCTGTATTGGTAGCGTAATTGCCGGTTTTGGTGGACTTTACTATGTAATGGATTACGCCAACGGCGTATGGTCAAACGACGGTTTCGGCGACAGAGGCTGGCTTGCTATTGCCCTTGTAATCTTTGCAATCTGGAAACCAAAGTCAGGTATTTTAGGCTCTATTCTCTTCGGCGGACTTTACATCATCTACTTGTTTATCCCCGGACTTGCCCTGAGAACACAGGAACTATTTAAGATGCTCCCATATGTTGTTACTATCGTTGTACTTATCATTGTCAGCATCAGAAACAAAAAAGAAAATCAAGGACCGGAGTCCCTGGGTCTTTCCTACTTCCGAGAAGAACGGTAGGAGATTCTACTAACAGAAGAATATGTTGTAAAAAACGGCTTAAACCCTGTGTTTAAGCCGTTTATTGTTTATATTCACTTTTTTGAAACACTTTTCACATAAATATCATCAATAATTTTATAGTCGCTTTCCGATATTTTGTACATCACATCGGAGTCTGTGCCGGTGGAGATGTGGTCTGCGTCTTATACTGTAATATTCCACTTGATTTTGTCACCGCTGTATGCTTGCAACCAAATCCCTCCGTCAAATTCCTCTGTTTCCGTTGAACATTCTGCCTTTGATAAAATGTCTGTGACTATCTTTTTGTCGCTGTCATTTAAGAATATTTCCCTTTCGTAACATCCGCCCATTAGTGCAACCATAAAAATTGCCAACAAAATAAATGTCAATGACCTTTTCATTTCAGCAACTCCAAAATCTGATTTAGTGAGGTAAAGTCAATGAAATCTACCTGTTTGTTAAAGGTTTCAATCATTGCTTTTACATCTGCTGTTTTCTTCTCCTCGGGGAGATTTTTTGCCTTGTTGTACAGCAGGGTCATCATTGTTTTGTGCTTGAAATTCAGCTTTTTGTAGTCAATACCGCCTCTTAAATGGAAAATCTCTGCCCTGTCAAATATTTCGTCTGTCACCTGTCTTTTAACTGACTGTTTGATATTATCTGTATTTTCCCTGTCCGTTACATCAGCCAAGCCAACGGTAACTATGAAAAGCTTTGCTTTCTTCGGCAAAGCCTTAACAGTCTGCTTTAAGCCCTTTACTCCCCCTGCATACAGTCCGCCGAAATGAATAACTCTATCATATGGTGACAAATCCTTGATTTCCTTGTAATTAATCAAAGGTATTCCTGTCATTCGGGACAGCTTTTCTGCGTAACACTGTGTTGTTCCGTAATTACTGCCGTATATGATTATACTGTTCATCTGGTTTCCCCCTGTAATTGCACACTATGAACTAATTTTACCCTAATAGATAATAAATGTCCATATCATTTGAAAGTGTATAAACAATAATGTTTTTCACATACTTCTTTTGAGGTGACTTTATGATAAATGCAGATTTACCCCCGGGGTTTGGTATGGCGTTGGCACAGCACCCACAGGCTATGTACCGCTTTGCCCATATGACCGACAAAGAGCAAGAACAAATTTTGTCCCAAATCCACAACATCAATTCAAAAGAAGAAATGCAAAGCTTTGTTGCAAGGCTCACTCAGGAATGAGTGGGCTTTTTCCTTACATATTTCATCTTTATAAAATCGGGGCTGTGCATTTTCTGCACAGCCCTAAAACTTTGAGATATTTAATAACTTGTAAAACGCTCTATTTTATTTGACTTTGTTTCGTAAAGTAACACACCTGTTTTATCAAATGTATAGGTTTTTGTCCTTTTTTCTCCTGCGATGGAATATGAACTTGTATAAGGCGAATACTCTGCTGAAATAATACTGTCTATACTCCACTTCAGTTCTCTGTGATTATTAACAAATAGCTTTCCTGCAAACGAGCCTTTTGCTGAATAAAATTCCTTTGGTCTGCCACTATCATAGTCACACACAAGGAGAAAAGATGTAGTTTCTTCCTTAATCTTGTTTATACTGTAATTATTTGACCTTGCTGTTGCAGAGAGATACAGTTTTCCGTTAAACTCCACCATATCAATAAATTCATAGTCATATGTTTCGGAGTTCAAATTAAATGACTTTAATATCTCTCCATCTCTGTTCATTTTTACAAAATTGGTGTTGTTGGAATCCAAATTATATAGTTCGGCAATATAGTTTTCGCCTGACTTTAATACAATGTCTATTTGGAAATATTCCCCCATATTTGCTGTGGTGGTGCTGACAATTTTTCCACTACAATCCAGGTTGTAAATAACCATATAATGATCCTTATCCTTGTTTTTAACAAGCTTTTCCGGAGGATTAATTTCGTCGGAAATATCATTATCGGAACAACTTACAACTAAAAATGTACCGTCATCATTTTCACAAGCATAAACAGCACAGTTGTGGAAAAATCCTTTATCCAGCTTCTTTTTCCATATAACCTTACCATCATTGTCAATAAACGCAGACCACATAACCCAACCTTTTCCGTCATATCTGAATGGTGTTGTTCCGTAGATTAATACTCCCTTTTCGGTAACTATATAGTCATATATTTCAAATTCCTTAAACTCTGCCTCCCAAACCTCACTACCGTCAACATATTTTACTATATATGAACTCTCGATTGAATCAATATAGTATTCATATCCTTTTTCGTCAGTTATCCATTCTTCTTTTTCGCCTTTTACATCAAATGAGTAAAATTCACCTGTTTCTGCTGTATTCTCTTCATTTAAGGTATAATTTGCATTTAACATAGAATTGGATTTGTTGTTTTGGGCGATATTATATCCGGGTACGCTATTGTTATAGGTGTTTCTATCAACCACCTTGGAATTTTTTGCGTAGGAATAGGAGTCAGTTATTATACGGTGATAAACATTTTTTATATCCTCTCGGCTTAACCCTTTGATAGAAATGTTATTATCATTTAGGTACTCCACCGCTTTGTTGTATTCCAATGCCTCTGCAACAAAACTGCCAACAGTCATAGCCACAACCATTGACACACATGCGGCAATCAAGATTAAGGTTTTTGTGTTTCTTCCCATTCTTTTTGTGGATTTAGTGATGCCTGTTTTCCCCAAGGTCATTGACATTATACGGTCAAGGGATTTTTCGTCACAAATTTCTTCATCATAATCCTCTAGTAATAAATCAAGCTCTTCCAAGGAACAATTATCAAAAATATCACTCAGTAACCTTGTCATACATCCTCACCTCCAAAGATTTTTTTCAGCTTAGAAATTGCCCTGTGTGTTCTGGTGTCAACATTTGAAACTGTCATACCAAGCTCATTTGCAATTTCCTTTGACGATTTGTTGAAGTAATACTTTTTAATGATTATTGTCCTGTCGGGTTCTCCTAAATTTTTCACCTCATTAAGAACCTGTTTTCGCAAGGCTTTATCTTCAATATCTATTTCAAGGGACGACCCATCCTCAATCCGGGCAAAGGTGTTCTTATCATCCATAGAAATTTTTTCTGCCTTATCCTTACGCAAAATATCAATGGCGTTGTTCCTTGCAAGGACGCACAGCCAGGACTTTAGACTGCTTTCCTTTGGGTTAAATTTATCAATATTTATATAAAACTCGCTGAATGTGTTGGCAACGCAGTCCTCTATCTCGGCAGAATTATAGACAGACTTGCTCAGCTTTGAGCCTACTACTGCACAAAGCAAGCCTGAATATTGTTGTGTAAGCACTTTCATTCCCTCATAAGGTTTTTTATGCAATAGCCTTATAAGCTCTTCATCCCTCATCCGAACACCTCCATTTATTTCTATATACGCAGAAAATTTAAAAATCTTACAGTTTCTATATTTATTTTATCATATTTTTGCAAGGAGGGTTATAGGAAACTAAAACTATTTACTTTTCATCCCGCTATGCTATAATGATTTTATTAATATAAGTCGGAGAAATAATTATGTGCTTTATTTGTGACAGAATAGAAATGATAAAGAATGGCGAAAATCCTTACTTTGTAAAAGAACTTTCTTCTGGATATGTGGTTTTGGGGGATAATCCCTATTTCGAGGTGAAAAATGGACTGTACTTTTCTTACAACAGCCTCCATCATCCGATGGAGGCTTTGTGAAATCATACTTTCATATTACCTATTTAAAAAAGGATTGTCCCCTACTTTTGGGAACAATCCTTTTCTTTTATCTTTTCTATTATTTTTTCAACAACATTTTCAATTCTGCCACGCTGTTTTACGGTGACTGTGATGTCTGCGTATTCTCTGTATTTTGGCATTCGCTTTTCGTACAAGGTATCAAGGGTTTCGCCCTTTTCCATAGCAATTCCCCTTGTGTCAATGTTCCTTACCCTTCGCTTGATTTCAGGCAGAGGAACATCAATAAACACGCAAACGCTGTCCTTTTTCAGGTTTTCCATAGCCTTATCCGAAAACACCATTGAACCGCCTGTGGCTATTACTGTTTTACTTGTTTTCAGCTCCTCGCCCACAATGCCCTCAATCTTTAGTAGCTGTGGTACTCCCTGTGTGTTGATGATGTTTTGCAGGGTTGTATTTTCCCTTTCGCAAATCAAAATATCCGTATCTACAAATTTGTATCCCAGCTCC
>JAXESA010000156.1:0-4539 GCA_034116205.1 Ruminococcus sp.
TCTTCAGCCAACGAAGATACATACAAGGCTATGGATCACCTTGCAGACGAGCTTCTCACCGAGCATATCTTTGAGAAGGAATCTATGTTCAGCGTAGGTTACGGCTTGTATGTTCTCACAACAAAGGACGGCACCAAGGACAACGGTTGCATAATCAACACAGTTCAGCAGGTTACTTCCGAGCCAAACAGAATTTCTGTAACAATTAACAAGCAAAACTACTCCACATCTATTGTAAGCAAAACAGGTGTGTTCAACATTTCTGTCCTCACAGAGGAAACCCCTTTCTCGCTTTTCCAAAACTTCGGATTCCAAAGCGGAAAGGATGTTGACAAATTCAAGGACTACACCAATGTTAAGCGTGGCGCAAACGGTGTGAGATACCTTGAGGAATACACAAACACCTACCTTTCAGGAAAGGTTGTACAGCAGCTTGACCTTGGCAGTCACATTATGTTTATTGCCGATGTTACTGACGGCGTAAAGCTAAGTGACAAGCCAACAGTTACATACGACTATTACCAGAAGAACATTAAGCCAAAGGCAAAAAAGCCAAAGGAATCTGCAGGAGACGTATGGGTATGCAAGATTTGCGGTTGGACATATGACGAATCCAAGGGAATGCCTGAGCAAGGAATCCCGGCAGGAACAAAGTTTGAGGATTTGCCGGAGGACTTCTTCTGCCCACTTTGCAAACACCCAAAGTCAGATTTTGAAAAGATGTAATCTTATAAGACAATAGTACAACTGCCCCAAGGTTTATACCTCGGGGCAGTTTTTGTAAATGAATAAAAATATTCACCTTTGACACTTCATACTTTATTTTTTGGCAAATATATAGTATAATTAACTAAGCATCGTTAGGAGGGGTTTGATGAACTATACACAGGAATATTTCCTTTATATATTAAAATGCTTTTATAGTGACGAAAAGTGCAACGAACCCTCCAAGGAAGTTGACAAGGATTTACTTTGCCGCTTGTCAGAAATACATAATGTTGAGGGAATTGTTTTCTCAAAAATTAAAGACCTAAACTTTATGAAAAATACAGATGCCTATGAAAATCTGAAAACTAACTTCTTCTCCCTGACAATGTTGAGTGTTCAGATGGAACAAAATCTGAATTACCTTTTGAAACTCTTTAACAAAAACAACATTGACCATATCCTTTTTAAAGGAAGTATAGTCAGCAAGGCCTATCCCTCCAAAGAACTTAGGACTATGGGGGATTATGATGTGTTAATTCACAAAGATGACTTTGACGATGTAGATAAAATCCTAAAAGAAAATGGATTTAAATACTATGACCAAGGTAGTGAACTATACACTAAGGATTACTACTACAACAACACACTATTTGAAATCCACCTTAACTTGGCAAACAAAAACTCAATGATACATAGTGGGGATTTTTTTACATTTTTTAGTGACGCATTTAGCCATGCTGTAAAGATAGAAAACCAAACATTCACCCTTGAGCCCACATATCATATAATGTTTTTAATTTATCACCTTGAAAGACACTTTGAGCAAAATTGTTGCGGAATCAGAATGTTTTTGGATTTGCCTTTTTTCTTTGAAAAAAATACAGTCGATAACACCATACTTGAAAAGTGGCTTAAAGATTTAAAGTTAACAGAGTTTGCAACAGGGATTTTCAACATCTGCAACAGACTTTTCGGTTCAAATCTGCCACAATTCACAGAGTTTGAAATTGACGACAAGCTCCTTGATTATACACTTGAAAAGATTTTGAATGGTGGTACCTTTGGTCACATTGGAAAATCCGACGCACAAAAAATAATGATGATGCAGGCAAAAAAGCACTATGACTCCAACAAATTGTCGGGAAAAATCAAAGGATTTTTCCGGTGGGCCTGCCCCACACGGGAATATATGGTTTCCGTAGAAATGTGGGATATGGACAAGCCGATTATTTTGTTGCCTGTTTATTACATAAAGCGATTTTACCGCACTTACAAGAAAAAAGGCGGACTAAGAAATTGGCTTAATGAAATGAAAAACAGCAATGTTGACTACAGCGCAATTAAAATCATTGATAAATTCGGAATAAACAAATAACTTCCTAAATAATTATTGCATACTACTCCACAGATTTATCTGTGGAGTTTTTTCTGCATTTAAAAAGGTTGTGGCACACCAACCCGATGTTACCACAACCTTGTATTTCAAAATATATTTTTGTAAAAATTATTCCTCTTCGGGATAGGTGAGTCCCCACTCCTGACGGATTCTTGTCATAAGGTCCATTACATCTCTTGAGTAATTGAGGAATACACCGGAATCGTCACCGTTAATAGCCTTTTCCATATCCTCCATCTCATACTTAAGAGCCTGTGCATTGTCACCACTCTTAATAACTTCGGTATGGCCATCCTCTGTGTAGGTAATTGTTGCTTCCCATGCTCTTGGATATTCCATAATTTCAATATATCCCTTTTCGCAGGAAACCATACCCCTCTTTGGTTGCTTTGAGTGAAGTGCAAGGGCAACAGTTGCCATTTGCTGACTGTCATTTTCAAGGAGAATTGTAGCCTGTTCGTCAACTCCTGTTGGAGCAAGTTTCACACAGGTTGTGAACTTTTCAGGCTTTGAGTCCATAAACCATCTTACAAAGGACAGAGCATATACGCCAATGTCAAGCATTGCACCACCGGCAAGGTTTCTGCTGAAGAAACGATTGTTCATATCGTATTCCTTAAAGCTGCCAAAGTTCATTGTGATAACATTTACCTTGCCAAGAGCACCTGATTCAAGGATTTCTCTTAACTTGCGGTAGATTGGCATATGGAATATTGTCATAGCCTCACAAAGCACCAAGTTGTTTTTATCAGCAAGGGCAACTGCCTCTTCCAATTCATCACTGTTAAGAGTAATTGATTTTTCAGCAAGAATGTGCTTGCCGTTTTCAAGACCCTTGCGGATATAATTGATATGTGTATTGTGAGGTGTTGTTATGTAGATAACATCAACTTCTGGATCGTCGAACATCTCATCAATTGAGTCATAAATCTTTTTTATACCGTACTTTTCTGCAAAAGTAACAGCCTTTGCGTGAGTCCTGTTTGCAACAGCATAAATCTCTTTGCCTGAATTTACAAGGGCAGTTGCCATCTCGTTGGCAACTACACCGGTGCCTAAAATCGCCCAATTAATTTTCTTCATCTTTTATCCTCATAAAGTAAATTATCTTATTATAATCTAACCCTAAATAATTTTCAATATTTTATTAAAAGTGTTTTCAAATTTCTTGTTGCAATTTTTGTGTAAAGTATTATTTCACTTTATCTGTAAAGGGACAAACCTTTAGGCACATATAGCAACTAACACACTTTTCCTCATCAATTACTGGGTACAAAAATCCCTCGTCATCCTCAACCATTGATATTGCACCTTGAGAACATATGGAATAACACGCTGTACATCCAGAGCATTCTTCTTTTTTATCATACAAAACAGGGAATTCTTTTTCCATTTCTCACGCCTCCGATTTTTTTCAAGTTATATACTTACATAAATTTTCTTGCGATTTTTTCCATATGCAATACTCTTAGCACCCTTTTTGCCTTATACTTAATACTCTTTTTGATTGGAACTTGTTTGTACTTGTTCCAAAACTCAGTATTATTCAATTGGCTAAAGTCCTGAAAAAACTCCTCTCGCCCCTGTGGCTTATAGGTTGCAGATACAATAGAGGGATTGAACACAGTCCATTTCTGATAATCTGTTTCGGCGATTAAAAAAGACTTTTGAATAGAGTTCAGCAATTTTTGCCCTTTTTCAGTTCTGACAATGAACAACGATGTTCCCTTATCATCTGCCCATTCCGGCTTGTCCTTCTCCACCTTCCATGCATCTCCCAGTGTTATGTCAGAGAAGTAGTTTTCATTTTTGAACACACACTGATAACAGGAAGGGCGTATATTCTTATCACTCAAAAAAGCTCTCATATATGGGTCTAATTCATGACTGACAGACTGAGTAGTATTATCCTTATATTGTATATGAAGATAGTAGTCGTGCCAACCTCGGCTCTTATACCTAAAATTAACTTTTTCTATATCACCCTTATTACTTAAATACTCCACATAAGATTCCCAGACTTTCGGCGAAGGAACACCGTGACATATAAAATCTACTGTAACCAACATTTCCGTAGAAATATTCTTGTTTTTCAACAGCTTTTTTAGTCCGGAAACCTGACAAGGTGTACCGGAAAACAAAACCGTACGACTTTTTTTTAAATCTTCTGCCACCATGGAGTAAGCATTATTCATTTTACTTTGAACATATTTTGAACAGAGAAGCTTTTCTAATTGATTTTCCTCTGTAACTCTGATATGTTCCACTTGAAAATTCTCATTAAATCCAGCACCATAAACCACACCGGAACTATTTAATATACTAATTGCAAGTTCATAAAAAAGACCGCCTGATGAGCTTTTCTTTCTTACCTCTTCATCAGAATTATAACCTAAATATGTTGTATTCATCAGCACACCTCTTGCAATACCCTT
>JAXESA010000157.1:0-3674 GCA_034116205.1 Ruminococcus sp.
AACATTGAGGTTGCTCCCCTTGCATATATGAGGGGCAGAACCCTTGACGACAGCTTTATAATTTTGGACGAAGCCCAGAACACCACAAGGGAGCAGATGAAAATGTTTCTCACAAGGCTTGGGTTTAACTCCAAAATGGTAATCACAGGGGATGTGACCCAAATAGACCTGCCATCAGGAGCAAGAAGCGGACTTAAGGATTGCATTAAGGTTCTGAAGGACATAGACGATATAAAGCACATTACATTTAACGAAAAGGATGTTGTAAGACATCACCTTGTTCAGGATATTATAAAAGCTTACGCAAAAACGGAGGAGACGAGAAAAAATGACAGAAAACAAAATTAAAGTTATCATCACAAATAAGCAAAAGACAGTTAAAATACCAACAGGACTTAGAATGCTTGTTAGGAGAACCTGCAACGCTGTACTTAGGATGGAAAATTTTCAGGGCTCTGTCGAGGTTAGCGTTACTTTCGTTGACAATCAGGGAATAAAGGAGCTTAACGCCCAGTACAGGGACAAGGACACTGAAACTGATGTTTTGTCATTCCCTATGGGTGAAAACGGAGTTTGGGACAAGGACCCCGAAACAGGAGCTTTTATCCTTGGCGATGTCGTAATATCAATGGAAAAGGCAATGGAACAGGCAAACATTTACGGTCATTCTCTTCAAAGAGAAGTTGGCTACCTTACTGCACACAGCGTACTTCACCTTTTGGGCTATGACCACATTGAACCTCTTGACAGAGTACATATGAGAGAGAAGGAAGAGCTTATAATGGAGCAACTTGGTCTGCCTGCAAGCATCAGCTATATTGCAGAGGATCAATAATTTTTCACACAGGCTCACCCTTTAACTAAGTCTAAAGATATGGAGCTGTTAATGTGTGTAAAGAGATAAACAGATTTATTGTTGCAATAGAGGGGATTTGCCACGCCATTGGGACAGAACGCCATTTGCGTTTTCACCTTGTGGCGTGTTTTTATGTGGTTTTCTTCGGATTTTTATACCGTCTTTCAAGGGTTGAGTGGGGAATTGCGATGCTGTGTGCGTCCTCTGTAATATGCTTTGAGCTTATTAACACCGCTGTTGAAAGTCTTTGCAACTATGTTCAACCCTCTTTTCATTCATTGATAAAGGTGACAAAGGATATTTCGTCGGGTGGAGTTTTGGTATCGGCTGTCTTTGCATTTGCAAATGGTTTGATAATCTTTGGAAACAGGGACAAATTCATATTTGTACTGAATTTTTATCTGTCATACCCAATTGCAACACTTTCACTTATCACAACAATTATTGTTTCAATAATATTCATATTTTTTTACAGACAAATAGGAAATATTGCATAAAGAATTGATTTGATTTATAATGAATTAGGAATTTGCACATCAAAAGGAGAAGGGTTATGAACAATAAGGACAAATCCGCATTTATAGCTATAATAGGACGACCGAATGTGGGCAAAAGTTCAATTTTAAATAAACTACTGGGACAAAAGGTGGCCATAGTATCTTCTAAACCCCAGACAACACGCACAAGGATTATGGGTGTTCTCACAGAAGGAGAAAATCAGCTTGTTTTCCTTGACACTCCCGGTATGCACAAACCGAAAAATTCCTTGGGTGACTATATGGTTCGCTCAATAAACGAATCTGTTGCCGGGGTTGATGCCTGTCTTTTGGTTACCGAGGCTTGTCAGGACATCAGAGAAAACGAAAAAATGCTTATTGAAAAGGTTAAAAAAATGGGATTGCCCTGTGTTCTTGCAATCAACAAAACCGACACAATAAGCGACAAGGAAAAGCTACTGGAGCAAATAATCAGCTACACAAGTCTTTTTGATTTTGACGCCATTGTGCCTGTATCCGCCGAAACAGGGGACAAGCTGGATGAACTAAAGGAAGAACTAAAAAAATTCACCGCTGAGGGTGGCCACTTCTTTCCTGATGATGCACTTACAGACCAGCCTGAAAAGGTACTTGCAGCAGAAATGATAAGGGAGAAAATCCTTCGCCTTACAGAAAAGGAAATCCCTCACGGAACAGCAGTTGTCATTGAAAGAATGAAAATGCGTGAGGACAAAAATCTGATGGACATTGACGCAACAATCTACTGCGAAAGAGATACCCACAAGGGCATACTCATCGGCAAAAAAGGCTCTATGCTCAAAAAGATTTCCACATATGCCCGTCAGGATATGGAAAACTTCTTTAACTGCAAGGTAAACCTAAAAACCTGGGTAAAGGTTAAGGAGGACTGGCGAAACAAAGAAAACCTTATGAGAAGTTTTGGCTTTGACCAGAACGATTTTCAATGATTCCATAATTTACTGACAATAAAGGAAATATCACCGTAAAATAATAATAAGGGTGATATTTATGAATGAAACTGACGCATGGAACTACTTTATGCAAACAGGCCATGTAAACGATTACCTGGCATATCTTTCAATACAAAAAGCCAAGAATGCCGGCAAGGAGCTTGAACAAGGAAATGAAGATTCTGACAGAGGGGCTTATACTGAAAGAACAGAATATAGGTGAGGGTGACAAGCTAATTACCGCCCTGACCGTTGAAAAAGGCCTTGTAAAAGGCTTTGCTAAAGGCGCAAAAAATATCAAAAGCCAGAACTGCGCCGGCACACAGCTTTTCACATACTCCCGACTTTGCTTAATTGACAGCAAGGGTCGGGATACATACACAATCAGCGAGGCAAAGGCAAAACAGCAGTTTTTCGCCCTTGGTAAAAGTGTGGAAAATATGTGCCTGGCACAGTATTTTTCCCAGCTTGTTCAAAGCGTTCTGGTCTTTGGGGAGAAAAATGAGGAGGCGCTTTCCCTCATACTGAACTCCCTTTATCTGCTATCAACAGAAAAGCGTTCCCCTTCGTTGATAAAACCCTGTTTTGAGATGAGGCTTTTATCCATTTGCGGATATATGCCCGACCTTACAATGTGCAGTAACTGCGGTGAATACGACAGGGGGTTGTTTTTCTTCCTCCCTCAAACAGGCACACTTTACTGCAACCACTGTGCAAGTCAGGACAGTCTGCCCCACAGCGTTGCCCTTGATAGGGGAGCAATTACGGCGCTACGCCACACAATATATGCAGATGATAACAAGCTGTTTGCCTTTTCTTTAGGTGAAGGAGGACTTGAACAGCTGAACAGGGCAACGGAAGAATATGTAATATGCCAAACAGAAAGACACTACAAAACACTTGATTTTTATAAGAGTATAAAGCTATGAACAAACATTTTAAATCACTTGAATTTGACAAAATACTTGAACTATTAAGCCATGAATGTACATTCCCTGACGCAAGGGAGCAGGCTATGAACATAAAGCCTGTATTCTCAAAGGAAGAGGCACAAGCCTTGATGAAAGAAACCGACGACGCATACTGCCTTATCGGGAAATTCGGCACACCAAGCTTTGGCTCGCTAAAGGACACCTCATCATCATTAAAAAGGGCTCAGGCTGGTGCAGGGCTGTCACCTCTTGAGCTTTTAAGGATTGGTGAGGTGCTGCGTGTTATCCGTTCCCTAAAGCAATGGAGAAACGCAAGTGACGACAGACAAAGCACCCTTGACAAATACTTTAACCGCCTTATGCCCAACAAATTTTTGGAGGACAAAATAAGTGACGCAATTATTGCCGAGGACGAAAT
>JAXESA010000158.1:0-3585 GCA_034116205.1 Ruminococcus sp.
ATATTATGGTAGTAATATACGCTGAAAAGCACAGTCTTGCAAAGGATATTGCAAATGCACTTAATGCAGGTAAAAGAATACCCTGCAAAACCGACCAAAGGATTGGTCACTGGGAATTTGAATTTAATGGAGAAAAGGCTGTACTGATACACGGTCAAGGACACCTTGTTCAGCTTGCCCCCTCAAAGGCATACGGAGAACAGTTTGAAAAGTGGGCTATTAATAAATATCCCTGTATTCCCGATACATTTATACTTCAGATTAAGGAAGATACAAAAACTGTTTTTGACTATGTAAAGCAATTCTTTGAAAAAGCCGACCGGCTTATAAACGCTACTGACCCTGACCGTGAGGGTGAGCTGATATTTGACTACATATATTCAAAACTCAACTGCAATAAGCCTTGGGAACGAGTTTGGCTAACTGACCTTACGAAACCTAAAATCATATATGCTTTCAATCATTTAAAAGACGGTAGCGAAATGCACGGACTACAAAAGGCAGGTGAGGCTCGTGCAATAGCTGACTGGCTATACGGCATTAACCTGACTGTTGCATTGTCTGCTAAGTTCAGCAATGGTAACGGAATTCTTTCCTGCTGCAGAGTAAAAACTCCTACTCTTTCTATGGTAGTAAACAGAGAAAAGGAAATTCAAAATTTTCAGAAGAAACCCTTTTTCAAGGTTATCGGAGAATTTACCTGTCCTGCCGGCAAATATACCGGAGAATATTCAAAAGGAAAATTTGACGATAAAGCCTCAGCTGAACAGCTAATTAAGAGCTTAAGTAACAACGGAGTTGTAAAGTCAAAAGATATAAAGCAAAAATCAATTAATGCACCTTTGCTGTTCAACTCTACACAACTTCAAATTGTCTGTGCTAAAGAACTGAATTGGAGTCTGAAAAAAGCAGAAAGCACAATGCAAAAGCTATATGAGGCTCATTATATGAGTTACCCAAGAACAAATACCGAACATCTGACCGTTGCAATGCAAGGTGAGGTTGCAAAGACCATTGAAAAATTGATGAATGTTGAAGAGTTTGAAAAATTCAAGCTTGATAAAGATAGTTGGCTTGATTTTTCTAAAAGGCATTTTGACGATAAAAAGGTCGGTTCTCACACAGCAATAATACCTACCCTCAATGTTCCTAACTCTCTATCGGATATTGGTGATGATGATATGATTGCTCTCTATAGCATTCTTGCAAAGTCACTACTACGGATTGTTTATCCAAAGGTTATAATTGAGGACACAAAAATGATTACATCAGTGGGTGATATCGAATTTGTTTCTACCGGCAGCGTTATTGTTAATCCCGGTTGGTATGAGGTTGACGCAACGCCTAAAAAAAATAATAATCTTCCAAACATTTCACAGGGTACAGCTGTATCTGCAAAAGCTAAAATTAAAACAGGTGAAACTAAACCGCCAAAGAGATTTACAGAACCGGAACTCATTAATGCTATGGAGCTTGCAGGTCAGAAGTTGGAGGACGAAGAGGCAAGAACTCTTTTAAAAATGCAAAAGCGTGGACTTGGAACTGATGCAACAAGAGTTGCCACAGTTCAAGCGTTGTACAAGCGTGAATATATTGCTAAAAAAGGAAAAACTATTGTACCAACTGAAAAGGGTATATATCTTATTGACACTTTACCTGTCAAGGATATTAAGTCAGCTGAGCTTACAGGAGAAATCGAAAAGCAACTCAATGATATTGAGTTGGGCAAATCGGACTATGATTCTTTCATCTCTATGATTAAATCGAAAAACAGGGAATGGTATCAGCAAATTGCAAATTCAAAAGCAAAGGCTTACGAAAACAGAAGTATGCAATGTCCTGTCTGTGATCACAGACTTTGCAAAGGAACAAAGAACATATTTTGTTCCGATTACAAAAACGGTTGCAAATTCCGTATCCCCTATGAATTGTGCGGTAAAAAACTCACTGCTAACCAAATTGCAATGCTCATCAGCAGTCAGCGAACTAACATTATCAAGGGGTTTGTGGGTAAATCAGGCAAAACCTTTGACGCATCCCTGAAGATTGATAACAACGGTAACCTTGAATTTGTTTTTCCTGCCGGTAAAAAGAGAAAGAAAAAATGATAAGTATATTAATCTGTGTAGGCTACTATGCCTACTTTTTCTATGCGAAAAACTACTACAAGAACGAAATCTCATACTATAAAAATCAACCGTCAACTCCTTTCAAGGTTAAGAAGTTGGCGGTTTTGTCATTAGTTCTGATTGTCTTATTTACCCTCATCGTTATCATATCATCGGTAAATATGCTTTTAATACTAAATTTTATCCCGGCTATTTTTTGCCTGATGTATTTGAAAGTGCTGAACATCAGGATTAACAGACTTAAAAAGAAAGGCGGTTAGTATGTTTTATTACAAGAAAAAAGATATGTATATCTTTGACAACAACGAAAAGCAGGAGGCACACAACACCTCTGTAACAGACTATCTCACATCAAATTACGGCTTAACATTTAAAAAAGATGGCAGAGGATATAGGTGCAGAGAACACAACAGCTTATTTGTAAACAGCAACGATAAATCTTGGTACTGGAACAGTCGGTCTGTTGGTGGCGGTGACATCATTGCCTTTGTCCAAAAATTCGACGATATGCTTAATTTACGACCTTGTGAGTTAGAGTATTCGGAGGCTTTAAAAATCATTCTAAAGCCAAATACAAGCGAAAGCACAACATATGTATCTAATTACAAAAAGGCTCCTAAAGTCGTGAAAGATGAAGTACGAGAACTAATGCCACCACCGAAAAAGGAGGGTAAGTTTAACAGACTCTTTGCATATCTTGTTAAAACAAGAAAACTGGACAAGGATATTGTAAGCTGTTTATGCCACAAGAAGTATCTATACGAAGATACAAAGGGCAACATTGTTTTCTTAGGTAGGGACAAGAACAAAAATATTAAGTATGCAACTGTAAGGGGAACTCTGACAGATAAGCAATACAGAAAAGACTGCTATGGTTCTGACAAAGCTAACGGCTTTTATCTCAACGGATATGACAAGACAACTCTGTATGTATTCGAGGCTCCAATTGATTTGCTCTCCCACGCAACTATGTGTAATATGGCTGCCGATGACAACAAAGCCTGGCTTAATAATTGCCGATTATCCCTCGCAGGTGTTTCCGATAATGCCCTGGAGCATTACCTGCAAGAATACAAAAGCGTTGAAAACCTTGTATTCTGTCTTGACAATGACAAAGCCGGCACGGACGCAACTACTAAATTTATGGATAAGTATTCTGCACTTGGATATAAATGCTCATCACAACCGGCTAAATACGGAAAAGACTACAACGAGGAATTACAATATTTAAAATCTAACGCCGTTACTCCAACCTTGAAGTAACGGCTATTCTTATACTATTCAGATATCAGAAATGAGGAATTAAAATGCGTAACAGAGATTTATTCAAAATGCCCAACAGCGTTTTCAAATACAATCTATCCGGTACTGAACTATTGGTTTTATCGGTTATGTACAGTCTGAGGTCATCAGCTATTTATAAAGGAAAAAAGTATATAAAGATTTCCCAAAAATC
>JAXESA010000159.1:0-2955 GCA_034116205.1 Ruminococcus sp.
AGGGATAGATGTGATAGAACATAGCCTCATTAATCCAATTTGTTTTCATTAGGGTACCTCCAAAAAACAATCTACTTTATTTTATACGATTTCACTATATAAACGCAACACTTATTGCAAATAATTTTGGGTAAATATTTGTAATATTTTTATAAAAAGTTATAAAATTTATCATTGCCTAAAGGTGTTGTTGTATGTTATTATATACTTGGTAAGGTACATTACGTAAAATAGTTAGGAGGAGAAAACATTATGACTATTAAAAGGATTGTTGCATCACTTCTTGTTCTTGCAACTACTTTGGCTGTTATGGCAGGCTGTTCTGACGACAGCGAGCCTGAACAGATTATCAAAGGCTACAAGGACAGCAAAGTTTACAGTGACAACAACGAAAATGACAAAGAAAATTTCAGCAAATACATTTACGACGAAAGTGCAGACGCAAAGTTTGCTAAGGCGGAGGAATACGAGAAAATCACCTCTGAAAACAAAGAAGATGTTACAGCATTTTTTGAGGACTTTAAGGAATGGGCGGGCATCAGCACATTTAAGGATGAATATAATATTGAGCCCGACATTGTAACAGAGGGTGACTACTTCTGTATTACTGACAGCGACCTTAATAACGACAATTTAGGTCAGCGAAAGTCCCGCACAATTTTCCGCCAATACTCAATATATCTTTACGACACAGATAGTCACACACTATACTATATTAACCACGATATAACCTAAAATCACAATAAAATTACCACAAAAAACAGGAGCATTTTTCGCTCCTGTTTTTATGTTAGTATCAATAATCACATTTTCGCTAATCTCTTATCCCTTTTTGCCTTGATTATTCGGGAAAGGTATATTGCAGGAGTGTCGCACAAGCTGGTTACTACGAAAATTATGTAGCTTGATAGCATAATGCTTAAAAGTGTTGGAATATCGTATGTTCCAACGAATGCAAACAATGTAAAAAGTGAAGTGTTAAGTACTTGGGAAATCAGCGTTGAACCGTTGTTCCTCAGCCACAAAAATCTCTTTTTATCTCCAAAACGCTTTTCTGTTAACTTCCACCATGCGTGATAAAGCTGTACATCAACTATCTGAGATATTGCATACACCACAAGGGATGAAATCATCATTCTGGGGGTATTTGAGAAAACCCCTGATATTGAGGGCATAACCCAGTCGGACTCTGCCGGTGTGTAAAGCATCCAGCTTTGGGAAATAAGGATAAAGAAAATGGATGTGAAAATTCCTATTCCCACAGCCTTGTTTGCCTCTTTTTTTCCCTCGTTTTCACTTAATATATCTGTCACAAGGAATGTTACTGCAAAGAATACATTGCCAAGGGTTTGCTCCATACCAAAGGCATTTACAAGTATTAAGCACTCAATATTTGCGGTTATGGTGGCTACTGCGGTGATGGCATAAAGTCCTGCCTTGCCGAAAATATAGTAGGCAATCAGTGCTGACGAAAAAATAACTACAAGTGAACCTAAAAGTAAAAGCTCGTTAATCACAGTAATTCTCCTCTCCCTCATTTTCTGCCCCAACACCAAAGTCGGTGTTATTCATTAAAATATCTACTCTGTTGTTGTCAATATATTTTGGGGCAATATTTTTTGCAAAAATCTCTATAACCTCTTTATCGGGCTTTACCGGGGTTGTGTTTTCGTTCATTATGTTTACGCAAACCCTTTCAAAGTATTTTAAGCCTGTTTCAATGTCAGTTGTCATACTCTTTTCTGTTTGATCCTTTAGTCCGAAAAGCAGACACACTTCATCGGCATAATTTGCAATATCTTCAGGGGATGCATCACAAAAGCCTTTTTTCATCACTTCTTCACGGTAGGGAATGTCAAAAGTTTCTACTCCGCTTTTTATTTTTACTGTGATGTTTTCTTTACTAAACCTTTCCTTAATAGCAGGAACTTCATCTCTGTGAAGGTAGTGACATTCAAAGTGGATGGTGGTAATTTCCCTATCCTTACATACTTCAAGGATTTTGTCCATTGTCATTTCGTCCAAGTCACAAAAACTGCCGGAATTTATCACTTCAAGCCTTTTGTAAATACCCTTTACATTAGAAAGCACCTTGCTGTTCAGCCTGAAATTTTCCTCCTTATTTTGGGAAAAGTCAAGGTGATAGTCGCAAAAGGTGCATCTCCGCCACTTGCAACCGCTACCTCTTAACAGGACAATTTCCCGTGGATTTTTTTCTTTGATAACGCTGTATCTTTCCATAAATACTCCTTTACATTGACGGAAAAAGCAAAGAAAAAAGGGTGCACTACGGCACCCGATACAATACATTAATCATTGCTATAGTCCGTAGTTTTGTTTATCGTCAGGATGGTTCCGAACTGACTGGCTTTTGCCAATGAAGATTATACAACATAATACAAACTATTGCAACTATTTTCTTGCTAATGCAAAAAGTATTTGTTACAATAGAAATGAGAAAGTCAGGAGGTCTATTTATGAAAAAAATATTAGCCTGTATTTTACTATTATCAATAATCACAGCATTATTTGGCTGTGGAAGTGACAATAAAAAGGATGGTGAAAAAAAGGTGACGGAAAACTACGGAACAGGGCATAAAATCTACATAAGAGAGGGTTACTCCCACAAAATAACAGCGACATTTTTCAGTACAGAAAGTGATGAAAAGGAAACCGTTGACCTAAAGCTGTTAAAAAAGGGTGACGACTACAACACCTACTGTTGCAGTGGTGACACCGAGAAATATGACCGAGTTATTTTTACAGGTGACGATACGGACAAATCTATGGAGCTTGCCTTTAACGACTTTGTAAACGGTTATCACTTAACAGCAGGCAGTTCACAGGGAAACATTGGTATTCCATTTGTGTATGATGAGGAAGAAAAGGCTATCGATTACACTACTGTATCACTGAAATACAACAAGGAAGTAAATAAAAAAATATTCGTTTGGG
>JAXESA010000160.1:0-7147 GCA_034116205.1 Ruminococcus sp.
TGTTAATTCACAAAATCCCGACATTGTATGCATTGCCGGAGATATTTACGACAACGACTATGACGCCATTGAAGAGCCGGAGGAAATGGCGAAAATTCTCGGCGGTATGAAAAGCACCTACGGAACATACGCTTGCTGGGGTAACCACGATGTAAACGAAAAGATACTCAGCGGATTTACCTTTGATTTTGGTGGCAAAAAACAGCACGACTCAAGAATGGACAATTTCTTTAAAAAGGCGAACATCAATTTGCTAGAGGACGAAGTTACGCTGATTGACAACAAGTTTTATGTTGCCGGCAGAGTTGACCGAGACAAGCCGGCAACTGAAAATAATAAAATAAAAACTCCGGAGGAATTGCTGGGGGGACTTGACAAAACAAAGCCTATAATCACCCTTTATCACGAGCCTGACCAGCTAAGTGAGCTTGCCAAGGCGGGCACAGACCTTCTTTTGTGCGGACACACCCACGACGGACAGATTTTCCCGGGCAATCTTATTACAAAGCTTTCTTGGGAAAACTCCTGTGGATACCTTAAAAAGGGAGATATGCACAACATTGTAACTTCTGGAGTTGGAGTTTACGGACCTTACATAAGAGTTGGTACTCATGCAGAGGTAGCTTCTATTGATGTAAATTTTAATTAAAAGACAAAATAATATATATTTGATTTTCATTTGGCAGGCGAAAAATTCGCCTGCTTTTTTATATATTGAGGCAATTCCACAACAATTTATATTTTTTCAAAAGAAAAAAGACTTCCAGAAGGAAGCCTTTCTTAAATATTATTACTTCTTTACTACTTTGATTTTACAGGATGCCGATACACGAGATCCGTCCTTTGCTGTAGCTTTAATGATACAACTACCCTTTGACTTAGCTGTAACCAAGCCCTTGCTGTTCACTGTTGCAATCTTTTTGTTTGAGGTTGACCAAGACACGGCCTTATTTGTTGCCGTTGTTGGAGTAACCGTTGCCCTAAGAGTAAACTTTTTGCCCTGTTTTAGGATTTGTATGGCTTTATTTAGCTTAATCTTTGTTACATAAGAAATATAATATACCTTTACGGTTAAATTCTTAGTAGCTGTAAAAGTAACCTTATTGGTATTATAGGTTTTACCGTTTACATAAATGGACTTAACCTTAAATCCTTTATTTGCAGATGCTGTTATAGTAACTTTTGAACCGGGCGCATACACACCTGTGCCGGAAACCCTACCATGAGGAGCATTTGCTTTGATAGTGTACATTCCGGATGAAACACCGAATGTTGCATTTATAGGCTTAATCTGTTTTTTCTTACTTTCCTCTTCATCAGTCTGGGGGTAATCATCCGGATCATACAAGTCATCTATATCATAATCAGGATAATCGTATTCAGAAACCTCACGAACATCATAATATGTGCCATAGTATTTATTATTTACAACAACACCCTTGATATGATTGACTGAGTCTGTGTGGAAATATTTATTAAGACTTGCAAAGGAATCTGTGCTTACTGTGTATTTTACAGTATCTCCCATTCCCTCAAATATTACTCCTGTGTAAAGCAAACCACCTGAAATCAGGTCAACTCCACATTCATAGTATGTAAACTTCTGATCTGCAACCTCCACCTTATTAGAGGTGAAAGTCTTTAGGGTTGGAGCTTTGCTTTCTGTCCAGGTTTTTCCATTGTAAATAAGGTTTTGCGGAACATTTTCTGTTCCATCTGTACCCATTGTGTATATTAGCTTTGTTCCAACCTGAACACACTTGCCGTATGCTCTGCCCTTTGGCAAACTGCTAACCATTGACCATTTGCCTGAGGAATACTTGTACATAGCATTTGACAGAGAATCAGTGCTTGTGTCATAGCCTCCTACAAGGTATGGAGTGTCGTTATACACTGCTACTGTTGGATGAAGCAATGAGCTATTTATTGCTGTATAGGACATTTTTCCGGTTGACACATTCATCTTTACAAATGCTGACTGGGAGGCATATGTAACTCCGGGATAGTAATCCACGCTACTTGTTGTAAGATTACAGTCAACAACAAAGTATATATATCCACTTAAGTAAACCGGTGAATAAGCCTCTATCTCGTATGGAGCACCGTTGATATAATTCTTAAAGTGAGTTTCCAGAAGCTTTTTTGTATTGTAGGTTTGGGAACTATTTAGAATATTACTGCTATTTGGTGTATATTTCTCTATAGTTCCGTACTCAGACAAAACATAAATATTTTTTCCGTCGGAAACATTGCCACTAAAGCTTTCAAAGCCCCTGGTAGCAATTCCCATTTCTTGGTAGGCAGCACCCGTAAGGAGAACTGTCTTTTGAACGGATTTACCAAAGTCATTCTTAACTGTGACAACGGTAGTTTTGTTGAGTACACTGTTGTCGTTGATTGTAATTGAGCCATCCTTTGAGTTGTATGTTGACGAAACTGCTTTGTCGTCAACATAAACTGTGGAATTGTTGAACTGACTTCCGCAGATTGTTGGTTTGCTGTTAACCAATTTCACCTCATCAATATGTGGCACAGGACTATCAATTTTGCTAAGGTCAACATAACCCCCGTAGATTGTTTTATTTACTAAATCATCACTTTGAGTTACAGAATGTTTAATTATTTCAGTTGCCTTTTCTGCGGTGAGGGTATTGTCCTTTTCCATCAAAAGTGCAATAGCTCCGGTGACAGCTGGAGTTGCCATTGATGTACCGCTGTAATAATCATACTTGCCAAAGGAGTCCTCTTCCTTTGCTGTACCCTTTGAAATACCTATGTTGTCAAATTGCAGTGAATAGTTACCCACACCGTAATTTACAAATGTGAGAACAAGCTTTCTTTTTCCACTATTTTTATTTGGTAGTTTTCCTGAAAAATGAATCCAGTCATCGCCTGTTTCAACTAAAGAGCCGGTTATTTGCATGTCTATATCATTTTCTGTAACTTCTTTATCAGCAGGAAAGTCAGAAATGATCATCTGGTTAATGCCACCCATCATCAATAAATCGTCATCAGTTTTAGGAAGATTTTTGATTTTCAACATCATACTGAAGTATGGATTCTTTTCACTTGCCTCAGCGGTGTATGGAATTTCAACAGAATAGTATTCCTGTTCTGAAACATTATTAATGTCAATATTTAGAGATGTTTTATTGTCTGTTGTATCGGAGAAATAATCCTCTGTTGTTTCTGTAACAACAACTTGGCCGTCACCACTTTTTAGATTGCCTTCCTTGGCATTAAAATCCTTTGTAAGATAGGTACTACACTTGCTGTCGGTGTCGGTATAAATGTTCGGCAAGAAGTTGTTGTAGCTTACAGAGGACAAAATATCAGAACCCGGAGCTGCAACATCAACGGTATCCTTACCATAGTCGGAATAAGCAGCAAGTTTACCGTTCTCACCTGTTGCGGCAACGGTGATGATATACTTGCTGTCGGACATAGCAGGATAGTTCATATAGTAACCATCCGGTACACCTTTGCTTAATTTAGAGCCTTTACTATACAGATAATCATCATCATCATAGGAATACTCTTCCTCGTAGTTGATTTCCTCACTAAAATCTGTGCTACTGTTACCTGCTGCACAAACTGATACAGCACCAAGCTCTCCTACCTTGTTGATAAGCTCTGTAAGGATTTTGGAATCTTCTTCAAATCCCCAAGAATTGTTAATTGCCACAACATTAACACCCAGTCGCATTGCCCGATAAACATAGTTATAAGCAGCAATACAGGCTTCAAGGTCGCCATATCCATCGGTATCAAATGCTTTCACAGCCATAATCTTTGTATTTCTTGATACACCTGAGATACCTTTATTGTTATCGCTCTGTGCTGCTATGATGCCGGCACAATGTGTTCCATGACCATTATTATCCATAGGAGAAAAATCTATGTTCTCGCTGAAAACATCCAGTCCATGAACACCCTTGAGATACTTTTGGTATGGATTTACCCACATCTTATCCTTTAAGTCCTCATGGGTATAGTCAACACCGCTGTCGATAATTGCTACAACATTTTCTTTTGTAGTTGTATCCGGCTTTGCCCACAAATCCTGTGGGTTAATATCAGCATTTTCTTTGCCTGCGTTTTGACCTTTGTTGTCAAGAGACCACTGAAAATCGCTGTATGTATCGTCTGTGATTGACATTGTTTTGCAAATGTAGTTGGGTTCGGCAATAAGAACGTCGTCACTCTTGTTAAGCTTCTCTATCATCTGTTCTGTTGATAGTTCATCTGAAGAAACAGTTGCAACAGAAAATCCGTCCCTTTTGTCGCTGAAATTTTTAACGCTGTCAACCTGAATTTCGTCGGAGACTCCTATTGACTCTTCAAGGCTGGCACCTGTGGATACAAGACCTGTATCCTTAAGCATAACCACAGCCTCACCCTCAACATAATCTTTTGTTCCGTTATTCTTTTTATTTTCAGTTTTACATCTTTCCAAAAGACTATCCGAGACGTTATTTTTAATTAAATTGTCATTTGCCAATGCACTAAAACCGCCAACTGCAACAGTTGATGTCATTATTGTTGCAGAAAGTGCAACAGCAAGGGCTTTTTTAAAAATTTTCATGGTTTACCTCCTATTCATATGCTCTAATTATACCATAATATGCAGAATTGTAAACCAATTTTTTGTAAAATAAGCTAAAAAATTCCCCCTTCCTGTCAGGAAGGGGTGAATAAGAAGAAATATATATTTCAGATGCAATCTGTTTGTTGGGAAATACTGATTAAGCGATTTCCTCCATTGAACAGCTTTGGCAAGCAAGAGTATGTTTTACTCTGTCTTCAACCTCTGCACGCTTTGCATTGTTAAAGCGGTCAACTGTTCCAACGAGATAGCCTGTGATTCTTCTGATTCTCTCAAAAGGTACTTCATCATATGTGTAGTTTACATCAACATATTCACCGTCAACTGTAAGCTCAATAGTCTTGAAATACTTGTCAGGATTTTTCTCCTTAATCTGCTCTACATAAGCATTAACTTCTTCCTTGGTCATATTTCCATTTACTTTTACTGTCATAATAATACCTCCATTTTTATAATCCTAAAACAATAATGTTTCTTATTTTTTGAGTGTACATATATATTAGCACAATATATTGTGGTTTGCAAGAGAAAAAACATAATATTTTGATTTTTTTAGTTACAATATATTAACATCTATTACAGCAAAGTCACCGCAAAATTTAAAGAACAAAAAACAGAATTCCTAAAATACCGTGCTTTTATCGGTTTATGTAGTCATTCTGTTATCAGTAGCCAATTAATCGTTTAAATATAAACTGAAATAATTTTGAAATAATTACCTGTTGCTACTTTATGCCAAAAGAAATTGAAAGTGCCTCGTCAACCTGGTGCATAGAGTTGTTCTCAACCTCTCCCATTTTTTCCCTTAAACGGCGTTTGTCTATTGTGCGGATTTGCTCCAACAAAACAACAGAATCCTTGGCAAGTCCGCTTTTTACTCCGTTAATCTCAATATGGGTGGGTAGCTTTGCCTTTTGATGCTGTGAGGTTATTGCCGCCGCAATTACTGTTGGGGAATATTTGTTGCCAACATCATTTTGAACAATCAACACAGGGCGGACACCCCCCTGTTCACTTCCTACAACCGGGCTAAGGTCAGCATAATATATATCTCCACGTTTAACTGTCATATATTTCACTCTCCGAATTTTTCTGTTAATATTTTTGCCAGAATAATTTTGTTTTATTCTTTGACATTACATATTACGGAAAAATTCTTTGGTGGTTAATTTAGCAAGGAAATACCTTACAATTATTTTAATAAGACTTTTGACCAACAAAGGAAATGTGTGTACTGCTGTTGCCCACAGATGTTATGTATCCATCTTTACTGACCTTTACAACATAATCGGAAGCTTTCACTTTGTAACCATCCTTGTCGTATTTAAGATATTGGATTTTGTTATCAAAATCCTGAAAAGTCTCCCACAAAATTCGTATTGGTGCGTTCTTTGGCAGAACGCTAACATTACACTTTGATGTTATGCCCATATACTTCATTGTTACTGTACTATCTACAACAGAATATGAATAACCTGATAATTCTTTTGGAGAAGTTACAGTTAAAGAAATATGGTTGTTTTTATCCCGTACAAAGCTACCCCTTACATTTATATTCTCGTTGCTGATATACACACCGGCAGAAAAGCTTTTGTATATAGTAAGCTCTTGATTTTGGGTACAACCTGTGAAAATAAATAATATGATAAAAAGAAAAAACAAACCTTTCTTCAAATCATCACCGTCCGTAGAAATGTTGGTTTTAAATTCCTTATAATTTCACATTGCTTATAGAAAGATTTTTTATTCCTCTACTTGCTTGAATACCTTGTGAAGATAGTCAATCACATCACTTGGGAGCATTGATGTTTCCCCTAAATCCTCTTTTGCAAAGTCACCGGCTGTTCCGTGAATAAATACTCCACAGGCAGACGCTTCAAGTGGTGAATAACCCTGACAGAGAAGTGAACCGATTACCCCCGCAAGGACATCTCCGCTTCCTCCTGTTGCCATTCCGGGATTACCGGCACGGCTGACGAAAGTGTTTTTGCCGTCAGTTATCACCGTATCGGCACCCTTTAGCACAGTAGTAACACCGTACCTTTTGCTGAAATCCTCTGCGACCCTTTGGGGAGATGCTGTAATTTCCTTTACAGACAGACCGGTGAGTCTGCTCATTTCACCGGGGTGAGGTGTTAATATAACATCACACACCTTTTCACCTAATAAATGTATATGCTTTGCAAGGCAGTTTATTCCGTCAGCGTCTATGAGGAGAGGAACACTACTGTTCAGCACAAGGTAATCTACAATTTCCTGTGTATCGCTGTTCACACCCAGACCGCAACCGATTAAAACTGCATCTGAATTTTTCATATTCTTTGTGATAACAGGGATACTTTTCCTTGAAAAAGTACCCTTTTCACTTGCCTTTTGAGGAATAAAAACAGCCTCGTGGACAACAGGGGCAACTATTGAATACACTCTGTCCACAGTCAAAAGCCTTAGCATACCAAGACCGCTTTTTAGGGCAGAACGGGCAGAAAGAATTTGAGCACCCGCCATTCCGTAGCTACCGCATATTGAAAGCAACGAACCCAT
>JAXESA010000161.1:0-4265 GCA_034116205.1 Ruminococcus sp.
ATGGTGCCAAAATAACCCTACAACTTTTAAATCGGGAGCACGGACTCCATTGGCGGTGTTGAAGACCCTTTGATTCATCGGGGATCCTAATGCCCGTGGGAGTGCACCCACCTGTCGTTTTGTAGGCAGGTTATATTTAAGCATTTACGGTCAGGCGGGGTATTTTTATGGAAACACTGATTAAATCATTTGCACATATTGTGCAGTCAGATTTTTCGTCAGGTTGTCCAAACAAACCGCAGGAATGCTGACGCATTGCGAGGATTTTTTGGGCAGGCTGACGGAAAATATGCAAACAAGATGTGCAAATAGATTTCAATCGTGATTTATTCAGTGTTTCCTTATATTTTGCGAGGTTACATATGAATATTTCTGTGCTGGGATGCGGTCGCTGGGGCAGCTGTATCGCCTGGTATCTTGACAAAATCGGACACAGTGTTTTGTCGGGAGGACTTGAAAATGCCCCCGAATTTATTGCACTTAAAAATAACAGAAAAAATGACTATCTCTCCTACCCCGACTCTATTGAAGTTTCTTCTGACCTTAAGTATTCGGTTGAAAGGGCAGAAGTTATTGTAATATCAATTAGTTGTCAGCACCTTAGAGAATATATGACTGACATTTCAAAATACAATCTTGAGGGAAAAACTATTGTGCTATGTATGAAAGGCATTGAGGAAAGCACCGGAAAAAGGCTTTCAGAAGTTGTTGATGACTTTATTGACAAGGACAAGACTGATGTTGCTGTTTGGGTAGGTCCCGGACACCCTCAGGACTATGTTAAGGGTATTCCAAACTGTATGGTAATTGACAGCGAAAAGGACAGCGTTAAGGAATGGCTTGTCAGTGAGTTTAACAGCGACCTTATTCGTTTTTACATAGGCACAGACCTTATTGGCTCGGAAATCGGTGCTGCTGCAAAGAATGTTATCGGAATTTGTGCCGGTATGCTTGACGGTATGGGTTACACCAGCCTAAAAGGTGCTTTGATGGCAAGGGCTCCAAGGGAAATTTCCAGTTTTATTGAGGCTATGGGTGGAAATGGAATGAGTGCTTACGGTCTTTGCCACCTTGGCGACTATGAAGCTACTCTATTCTCAAGATGGAGTCACAACAGAATGTTCGGTGAAAAGTTTGTACAGGGTGACAAATTTGAAAAGCTCGCCGAAGGTGTTATGACAACCAAGGCGATTTATAAAATTGCAAAGAAAAAAGGCATTGAAATGCCTATTGTAACACAGCTTTATCAGGTGCTTTTTGAAGGGAAATCACTTAAACCCGCCTTAAGCGCCCTGTTTAACAGAAATGTTAAAAATGAGTTTTAGCAAAAAATAAAATATATATTATTAAGGCTCTGTGCTTACAGTTTAATGTTGCACAGAGCCTTATTTTTAGTGATATCTTCTTACATAATGACAGGGAGGTTAGTTGACTCCCTCGAAATAACAGCGTTTGGGGGTGTCTGAAAAATGATAGTGGATGGGTGTTCTTCTGAACTCCACTTTGTCATTTTGTACCGCCCCGCCTGCCATTCTGAACACAGTGAGAAATCTCATTCCTCTTGCAGTTCCCTTAACTAATCCTTACGAGGGAAGCATCTTCTTTACGATATGTATCTGATTTTTTATCATAAACAAGTGTACCTTCTACCACATTAAGGAACAGATCATCATCAATGGAGTCTGCAAGTACAAAATATCCAATGTGAATTGTCACTTCGCCATTTGCCGGAATATTTATGTAGTTTGGATTGTTTGTGTTTTCTCTTAAAAAGTCATCATAAATCCACTCTGTAAGGTTGTATTCATTATTCGTATCATAGCTGACATTTTCGTACTTATTTTGCAGATTATCAATTTGCTCTACAGGATATTGTCCGTTATTTCTTACCAAATAATGATAAACTGCGAAGTCGTTTCTGTCCTTATCGGTATTATTTTTGAAGGTTGCTGTTTCATAGACATATTTTAAGTCAAACTTTTTAATCTCCTGAACCTCAGACAAAGAATTAACACCGTCACCGCCACCGTAGCACTTAACCTCAAGTGGCTTTAGCTTTCCTGATTTATCAAGGTACTTTTCTCTAAAGCTTTGGGGCATCATACTCATATCGTCAGAGATTTCAACGCTGTTTACTGTCATTGTAATTGAGGAATCTTCTGTTACAGGAATACTGTCACCTATGTTGTAGAAGTTATCTAGATTTTCGCTGTAAGCGGGAACTTCATTATTGTTATCCTCAACGAGGTCATCATCGGAGGAGTCGCCTGCTGTCCACTTATCGCAAATAAAGTAGTTATCCTTTGTACCCTCTGAAAGAGTTGCACCCTCAAGGATTTTGTATAGCTCCTCTTTGGAAATATCTGTGCCTATCATACCAAAAAGAATACAGTCGTAGTCCTTAAAATACATATAAAAGTATTTGTCAAAACCCGGTGAGCTGTCGCTGTATTCGTAGTAGAGCTTCTTTTGCAGATACAGTACATCATTGCCGTTGATGGTTGTAAGCTCACTGTCAATTACATCTGTATTATTCGCCTTTATAGTGTCAGAGTCGGGCACATCATAAAGAAACAGCGACATACCACCCATTGCATAGGTATCCTTGAAATAATACTTTGAATTGTGGGTATTTTCAAGCACTTCTAAATCCTTTGGAAGATACTTAAAGTTCAGCTTTACATACTCGGGACGCTTTGCACCTGCCTTTTTGTCAAGGGATAATGTTCCGTCATTTTTTTGGAGTACCATAGTTTTTGCATATTTGCCCTGTTTTTCGGTGTACATATTGTAGATTTTCACACCTGCATATACGCTTACGCAGGATACTGCTGTGATAACTGCTGCAACAAGCAGTACAGTAATTTTCTTTGATTTTTTACCTTTTTTGCGGTTAGATTCATTTGGAATGTTCATCAATTTGTCCTTCAGCTCCTTTGATGCAGTAACCTTTTTGAAGGTTTCTTTGTACAAATCGTTACAGGTTTTCATCCTGCCATACCTCCTTTAGTAGAATTTTCAGCCTGTTTCTTCCTCGCATTAGACGGGTTTGAATGGTTGTTTCCTTTTCGGAAATTATTTCTGAAATTTCTTTTACAGAATAATCCTCGAAATAATATAAATGCACTACCAATCTGTATTTTTCAGGAAGTGACATTACTGCGTTATATAATTCGTAATGCTCGTCCCTGTTATCCATTGTGTAATAGTCGTCATTTATATGTTCTTCAAGTGGCACTACCTTTTTCCAAGGTGCTTTGAAAATATTCTTACAATTATTTATCGTCACCTTGATAAGGTAGTTTTTCATATGTGCATCGGACTGAAAAGCCTTGTCTGATGTATATAATTTCAGAAATGTATTTTGCACAGCGTCTTCTGCGTCCTGCTTATTTTTACAGTAGCTAAAGGCTATTCTGAAAAGAGAATCACTATATTTATTAACTGCATCTATGTATTTTTCTTTTGTCATTCTCTTTCTCCTTTCTACTATGGGATTGAAAGTACTTTCATATATATTAGTGCTGTGAAGGACAAAATATCACATTTTTTTAAAATTTCCTAAAAAAATCCGCCGGAGTTTATCCGACGGATTTCATTATATAAATTATATTAGTACATACCGCCCATATCAGGAGCAGGTGCTGCAGCCGGTGGTGTTGGTTCCTTGATGTCACTTACAAGTGACTCTGTTGTGAGAACCATTGCGGCTACTGAGGATGCGTTCTGAAGTGCACTTCTTGTAACCTTGGTTGGGTCAACAATACCTTCGTTCATCATATCCATATATTCACCTGTTAAAGCGTTGTAGCCGTAGTTTACTTCGTCCTTAGCTACAATGTTGTTAAGGATTACAGAACCCTCAACACCTGCATTTGCTGCAATCTGGCGAACCGGCTCTTCAAGTGCTTTGAGAACAATCTTAATACCTGTGAGCTCGTCGCCCTCTGCATCGTTTGCAAGAGCTGAAACTGCAGGGATTGTGTTTACAAGAGCTGTACCGCCGCCTGCAACGATACCCTCTTCAACAGCTGCCTTTGTTGCTGCAAGAGCATCCTCAATGCGGAGCTTCTTTTCCTTCATTTCGATTTCTGTTGCAGCGCCAACCTTGATAACTGCTACACCGCCTGCAAGCTTTGCAAGTCTTTCCTGTAGCTTTTCCTTGTCGAACTCTGATGTTGTTGTTTCAATCTGTGAACGAATCTGATTAACTCTGTCCTTGATAGCCTGTGGGTCGCCTGCACCGTCAACAATGATTGTGTTTT
>JAXESA010000162.1:0-5309 GCA_034116205.1 Ruminococcus sp.
ACATCCTTTACTCTGTCAGTTTTGTAATCTACAATGTTTAACTTTCCGTCTATCAGGTAGGCAAGGTCAACGGAGCCTTGTAGGATAATTTCTACATCCGGTAAGTTTTCAGGTGTGTTTTCAAGGGCATCCTTTGCCTTAATCTTTGTATTAAAACGGAATTCTCTGTACACCTTTTGGGAATTTATAACATCACTTATAATTTGTGAGGACAGGAGATTTTGGAGCATCCTCTTATTAAGAACCTTACTTTGTTGAGATGTGATGTAGCCTGAATTTACAAGCCTTACAACTTCTCCATCTATATCATCCTTTGCTTTTGCAAAGTCGATATGTTGCAAGGTATCATGGAATGCTGTTCCCCTTTCTGTGGGGGTCATTGAATTTTCTGACATAAACTGCGGTCTTTGCATTACCGTACTGAATTTTTCTTTTGAGATTTTGTGGGCAATATCAGATACAGAAACCTTGACAGGCAAGGTGTTTATATCCTTGTTTTTGTATTCAAAGTTTAATCTTGTATTTATAATATCTTCTATGTAATCATCGGTGTCCTCTGTTACAACTGACAGGACTGTGTCTTCATTTTTTGAGGTTTCTATCTCTTTGACAGGATGACTTATATACTTAATTTCCCACTTTGGGCAAGGGAGATATTTTGAGAAATTCTCCATATCAGCAATTTCTCTCAGTTTTGCTCCGTCGGGATGAACCAAACCGCACATAATCAGCCAATCGGAAATTTTGCCAACAGATGAAACGGAAAACGGGTGAAGATAAAGTGAATTTGTAACTTTAGAAGATACCCTTTTGATATAGTTTTCCATTCCCTTTTGGGCGCAGACCATATGTAGCTCTTCTCTTGCTCTTGTAAGGGCAACATAGAGAATACGAAGTTCCTCGGACTTTTCACTATTTGCCATTTTTACTGCTGTCGCCTGTCTTGGAACTGTATTCACCCTTATTTTACGTTTGAAGTCACGAACCTTTGTGGAAAAACCCAAATCCTTGTGTAGAAGTACATTTTGGGTGGAATCAGACACAAATTTTCGTGATGTATTGGCGAGGAATACAAAAGGAAATTCCAGCCCTTTACTTCCGTGAATACTCATAACTTTCACGGTGTTTGTGTCTGCAATACTGTCGTCTTTCGAGGACTTAAGGTCACCACCCTGACTTTCTATGTTATCAACATAATTTATAAATGAGGAAAGACCTTTAAGACCGTTCTTTTCAAAGTTTTCTGCGTATTCTTTAAACAGAAGAATATTGTTGTTTGGAGCGTCACTTTCGTACATTCCACTCAGGATTGACGGATAGGCAGTTTCTTCATAGATTTTATTTATGAGGTCGCCGAGGGTCATAGTTACAGAATAAGTGCGAAAACGCTGAAGTTCACCTAGAAATGACTGTGCCTTTGTACTTCCACCCTCTGCATAAGATTTTAGGGAGAGATACATACTTCGGTTTTTGTCACCGCCACGCATATCGGCAAGTTCATCAGCAGTAAAGCCATAGAGGGGGCTCATCATAACTGAAAGAAGTGGAATATCCCTAAGAGGGTTGTCAATTACCCTTAGCAGATTAAGGATGATCATAATCTCTCTATTAGTAAGAAAGCTGTCACTTACAGAAGAGGACGCCTGTATTCCCCACAGCTTTAGGCGATTTACATAATCCTGTGCGTATTTGTTGGAGGAACGGAGAAGAATGGCAAAATCTTTGTCCTGGGGCTTTCTTAGGACACCTTTATCATACACCATTCTTTCACCTTTGATTCGGTTGATTTCAGTAGCTATGTAATCAGCCTCGGCAATACAGATGTCGTCTTCCTCGATACTATCCATATCAATTAGTGAAAGTGAAACTTTTGTGTCCTCGTTCTCGTTGTAGTCAGCACCGCAAACAAGATATTCCTCTTCATTATAGTCAATTTCTCCGCAGTCCTTTGACATTAAAAGTCTGAACATAAAGTTTACTGTGTCTGTTACTTCACTTCTTGACCTAAAATTCTTTTCAAGAATTATTCTGCCGGGGTAATTGTCCTTTTTACTGTCGTAAACAGGGTAATTATCTCTTCGTTTAATAAATATTTGTGGCATAGCCTGTCGGAATGAGTAAATGCTCTGCTTAACATCCCCAACAACAAAGAGATTTTTCTCGTTGCCTGATACAGCTTTGAATATAATATCCTGAACTTCGTTTGCATCCTGATACTCGTCAACCATAACTTCATCGAATGATGATGCAATTTTTTCAGCCTCTGGGGTAAGGATAATTTGGTTATTCTCCTTTTTTACAAGTAGATTAATTGCAAGGTGCTCAAGGTCACTAAAATCAAGGATATTTCTTTCGCTTTTCAACTTGTCAAAGTTGTTTTTGAACTTTATAACTGTGTGGAACATTTCCCTTACTATTGGTTGGAGAAGTTCAACTTGATTTTTACAGGTTTTTTCATCGCAGAAAAAGTATTTTTTTAGGTCTGAAACAATCTTTTTGTAGGTATCTCTGTTATTAGCAAGAGAATTTTTGAGGGGGTTATCCTTGTAACCTCTGATTGAGGGCATTCTTTCAAAGCCTACAGATGAAATAAGGTCATAGACTGTATCCCATAATTTATCATTGATGGCTGAAATTATGGAATTAATTAATAATCTATCGTTTCTGAAGATTGGGGTTAGCTTTTCGTCAAGCTTTTCGTCCTTTATTACTTCTTTTTCGTTAATTTCACACACAGAAAGGGCATAATCAAGACTTGACTTAGCATAGTCAAAAAGCACATCTGCCCAGGGGTTAGCTTGTGAAATGTTTTCCGGATTATAGTAGGAGAGTTTTTCATCCATCCAATCCTGGGAGAAAGGATGAGAAAGGAGAAAATCATAAAGCTTAAATACAGTTTTTTGCAATTCTTTATCATTCTTATTGCCGGAAAAATTCTCTACAAGGCTTAGAAAATCACTGTTGTCCTTTTGATTATAAAGTTCGTCAAAGGTTTCATCCATTGCCTCGTTTTTCAGTAGTTCAAGTTCGCTGTCCTCTGCAATTCGGAAATCCTTGCTGACATTCAGTATATAAAAATACTCACGGACAAGCTCACTGCAAAAGGAATGGATTGTGGATATGTGGGCATTTTGGAGCCTAAGTTGTTGCCTGCGCAGGCTGGTGTCGTAAGGATTTTCTTTGATAAGCTGTGAAAGCCTTGCTATGATTCTTTCTTTCATCTCGGCGGCTGCGGCTTTGGTGTAGGTTACAACTAACATTCTATCCGCCGGTATTGGGTTATTTTCGTCAGTTATGCGGTTGATTACCCTTTCTACCAAAACTGCTGTTTTACCTGAACCGGCAGAGGCAGAAACCAAAACTGAACCCCTTGTGGAATTAATTGCATTTTCCTGATTTTTAGTCCATTTAGGCATCTTCATTTCCCTTCTTTTCAAGTTCTTTCATAACATCATCTTTTGTGAGTTTAAGAATTTGACGGCAGTTTTTGCCATCTTCATAACCACAGACAGATAGGTATGGGCAATACTCACAGGCATTATATTTATCCATTGCAGGGTTAAACTCAATTTCACCCTTATGCAAAGTTTCTGCCATTTGGGTTAGAAGTTCATCTATGTTGCGGAAAATCATACCCATTTCTGCAAGGTTAAACAGGCTGTCTTTTCCTCCTGTTGGACCGTTATTTCCCATTCTTACAGGAATGTAGGTCCCTTTTCCCGACTTATCCATACCCAGAATTACGGAAGTATTGTCAAGAATAATACCGCTCATTTTAAGGTTTTTATTTTGCTCTTTTTGGATATCCTCGTCCGTTGCAGAATAATCAGCAGACACAAAGCCTGTTGATGATGGCTGATACAACACACCGCATGGGACAATATTCTCTCCAAAATAGTCCTGTCCGTTTTTCTTGATAGCAGAAAGGTAAATAAGCATTTGAAGATTAAGACCATATAGAATGTCACCGATTTTAAACTCCTTGGTACCTGTTTTGTAGTCAACAACTCTGATAAACTTTTCGTTATTCTTTTCCATAACATCTACTCTGTCGATAAATCCCCTTACGCTAAGGGTTGTACCATCGTCAAGGGTGATGTTATAGGTTGGGATCTCCTTACCAACACCAAGCTCACAAGCAACAGGCTCAAAGTCACTTTGGACAAGTTCTTCAATGATATGTATTAAAAGGCTTATGGCATTATCCTTCATTCTATAATAAAGGTACTTAAATCGAGCTGGTTTGTCGTCAATTCCACCAAGCTCATTTTTTGCATAGTCGTTTATGTACTCTGAAATTACAGAGGAAATTTTTTCTTCCGAAAATCTGATATATTCTTCCTTTTTATGCTCCTTTAAAAATCTTTCCATAAGGTAGTGCATAAGTGTACCGTACTGGAGAGAGTCCATTTGCGCCGGGCGAAGCTCCTTTGCGTTAAGTCCGTACTGGCAAAAATACTTGAATTTACAAAGGTGATACACCTCCACCTGTGAGGCTGAAAGGTATAAATCTTTGCCAAAAAGCTTTTCTGCAAGGTCTTTATCGTTGATTTTTGCCGGTTCATCCTTAATGGTTTTTTCAATTACCTTTAGCTTTTCATCGTACTTTTCTTTTTGGCTAAAGTAATTCCTTAGTGCGTCTTGGGTTTTGCTGCTGTTCCTCACTGACTTTGCTGTGTACTCAAAGGCAGAATTTTCGCTCCACAATTTATCGGAGGTTGACAAAACGGAGTCATCGGAAAAGCTGACATTTGGGTAGATGGTTGTAACTTCTCTTACAATAGAGGATGGTGACATAGACTCACCGTTTAGGGTGCTGTTGCAGTAGCTTATGTACAGTTTTTCCGAGGGTAAGGTAAGTGCATAGTAGGCAAGGTACATTTCCTTAAAGTTTAGTTCCAAAGAAGAATCGTTTACTTCAAGTCCCTGTTCAATAAGGAGTTTTCGCTCGCTATCGGTGAATATTCCTGAGGGTGATGGGGTCTTTGGGAACACTCCCTCGTTACAACCAATTACGAATATTGCTTTCTTTTGTGTAAGGCGGACACGCTCAATTCCCGAAACTACAACCTGGTCTATTGAACGGGGAATGTAGCCGATTTCGGTATATTTAAACTGGAGTGAAAGTAGTTCCCCATACTCCTTTAGGGAAAGTGTTTTATCCCCTAAAACTGAATACATCTTGTCCAAAACATTCATAAGAATATCCCAAAGTCTGCGTTGCTCGTCGGAATAATCCTCCTCCCCTGCATTTGTAAGGGTTTGGCACATCAAAACAATATTTTCGGGAATTTGATATGTAATTAAAA
>JAXESA010000163.1:0-3091 GCA_034116205.1 Ruminococcus sp.
CAGCCTTCAGCATCAGCAGGTTTTGGAGAACCACACTCAGGACAGAACTTTCCTGTTGCTGTTGCTCCACATTTGCACTTCCAAGAATTTGCCTGTTGAGACTCCGGCTTTTTGCTGCCACATTCAGGGCAGAATTTACCGGTGACTGTTGCACCGCAGGAGCATTTCCAACCACCGGCAGGAGCCGACGGTGCAGGTGCAGACTGCTGTTGTGCCTGTTGCTGTTGACCCATTGCAAACAGGTTTTGTGCGTTCATTCCGCCTGCCTGCTGAGCCATACCCATACCCATAAAGCCCATCATTGCTCCGTTAGGGTTACCGGCAGCTGTCTTCATAGCGTCTGACTGTGCGCCAACCAGAGTTGCAGCAGCCATTGTTGGATCACGCATAATTGCAGTGCGCTGTGCCTGTTTAATCATCTCTGCATCTTCGTCAGGAAGTGTTACAGAGCCAAGCGCAATACTGACTACCTTTAGTCCACGCAACTCGCCCCACTTTGTAGAGAGGGCAACATTCATTGCGTCCTCAAGCTCAGTGTTGTGGGACACTATCTGATTAGGACGAAGCTCCAAATCCGAAAGCTTACCGAATGCCGGCTGTAATGCGCTGATAAATTCGGTTTTTAGCTGACTATCCAGTTCATCTCTTGTGTATTCCTGCTGAATATTACCACACACATTGGTATAGAACAGAAGTGGGTCGGCGATTTTGTAGGAATATACACCCGAACAACGAACAGAAACATCAATATCCAGTCCGATTTTGCTGTCAACCACACGAAAAGGTATTGGGTTTGGTGTTCCAAACTTGTTGTCAATAAGCTCCTTGGTGTTGAAGTAATAAACCCTTTGGTCTTTTCCTGTGTCGCCACCATAGGCAAAACGCTTGCCAACTGTTTTGAAGGTATCCAAAATACTCTTTCCAAGACTTCCGGCAAAAATGCTTGGCTCTGTTGAGGAGTCGTATGTAAATTCACCCGGCTCGGCGCAGACCTCCACAACTTTGCCCTGTTCTACGATAATCATACATTGTCCGTCTGCAACGGCAATGCCTGATCCGTTAGAAATAATGTTATCGTTGCCCTTGGTGTTGGAGGAACGACCGCTGACCTGCTTTTTGCCCTTGGTCACCAGTACCTCCTTATCCATTGCTTCACAGTAGAAAAATTCTTTCCACTGGTCAGCCAATGTTCCGCCTAATGCACCAATTCCTGCTTTAATAAGTCCCATACTAAAAAACTCCTTTCGTTCCTGTTATATTTCTATGGAAAATTATTCATTACTATGTTGATGTTGTTATAAAAAAATCAGTCTATTTCATTTTTCCTGATGAATAGGGATTTTTGTTTTCTTTTGGTGAGTCAGGCTCACTGCATTTCCCTGCCCAGCCTATAATTTTCATCCACACCAAAAGATATATTATCCAAAGTGCTAAGGCAAGCCAAAACCAAAGGATTGATATGCCAATACAAAAGTGAAGTATTAGTAGTATCCAAGCGGGTATTGAGCCTTCTAAATTCAGCAAAATATTAATCAGCAAACACAGGAAGAAGTTACCTGTGCGTTTTGTCCTTCTCATACCTTTCAATCCTTAGAAAAAACATTTAAAAAGTTTACAATTAATTATATTCATTGTAACATATCAACAGAAAAAAAGCAAACTTTTATAGCACATTCGGAAAAGGGAGTATAGATTTTTTACTATACTCCCTCCCGTAAAATCATTGAGCATTCTATTTTAAACTAATTATTTTTTAACAGTAACAGACTTTGCTTTTGACCAGCTTGAATAAAGCTTTGTAGCCTTGCCGTTTACCTTAACTGTTTTGTATGTGCGGATACGAGCGTAGTACTTTTTCTTTGCACTTAATTTTTTGATTGTTGTTGAGGTTGCGGTATTCTTCTTTACAGTAACAGTTTTGCTTTTGGTAAATTTACTGCTCTGGGAATACTGAATCTGATAACCTGTGGTTTGGGTTGCCTGCTTTTTCCACTTAACTGTCATTTTCTTTGAGCCCGGAGTAAGCTTTGCAATACTTGTTGACTTTGGATTAATGGAGAAGTACATTGTCTTTGTACCGCTGTAATTGCCCTTAAGGGTAACCTTAACCGCATATTTACCAACATTCTTTCTTCCGGACTGATAGCTTAATGTGTAGTCGGTATTCTTCTTCAGAACATTACCTTTTGCAGTCTTTACTGTTACAGAAGGAGTTACTGCCTTTCCTGTATAGGTGTAATTTGTTGCTGACAGCTTTATATTGGAAGCCCTTGAGATTGCAACCGATGACAATACCTTGTTACACGATGAGCAAATAGTCTGAATCCTTCCATCCCTGTTTGTAGTTGCTTTAGTGGTCTTTTTAGATAATGTATGATCTTCATAAACTGGACTTACTGTTGTTTCCATACTTGAATATGGAGCCTCAAAGGATGTTGTCTGTGCAGTTGCGTCAGCGAAGTTAACTGACTGGGAACCTGCTCCTGTGAAGTATGTACCGCTCCAATTCACAAAGTGACTGCCTTCCTTTGCAGGAGCTGTAACATCAATATTTTCACCATAGAGGTAATATCCTGTCTGGTCCTCACCAACAGAACCCTGTATGTCAACATAGTAGAATATTACATCAACATAAATTGATGTGCCAAGCTCACCTCTGCGGTATTCACTTGTTGAAAGCTGTCTGCCGTTAAAGGTGATGGACTTGACTTCGTTAATGTTAATCATATCTTCAGCTCCTGTGTCACCAGCACCCAGAACCGGTGTAATGCAAAGATGAAGCTTGTATGATGTTCTTTCTGTAACAGCCTCATTGCCCATGTTGTCTCCTACTGAATTTTTCCAGTATGAGGAATTTCCTTTGTTTCCCCAAATCTCCCACTCAGAGCCTGTGCTGTCAGTGCCTACAACACTGAAAATTCCATCAGGTGACTTTGCTGATTGTCCAACCACAAGACCGTTTCCTTTTGAGCCGGTGATTTCAAGAACAATATCCTTGAATGAATCCGGTTCATAGTCTTTTGCAGACGCACTCATAGGAACTGCTAAAAATGCCGAAGTCAGCATTATTGCGGTTAGTAATACAGATAAT
>JAXESA010000164.1:0-4307 GCA_034116205.1 Ruminococcus sp.
CTACATCTTGTTGGGTGAATGTTGTACTATTATCTTGCCATCCTGCAATAATTCCCGCTTTCTGTGCAGAATTTCCCTCTATCGTAATATTATCTCCATGAATATTTACATCTCCTCTGCTCAGAATTTTACCGTTTATAACAACATTTCCGTGAGAGTCAGTTATAAGTGAGTTATATTTATTTGCACCAAACTCATAAGAGGATAAGTTCCCCGTGTTGTAATTATTCAAAAAAGAGTTATATGTATTTAGTGTAGGAGTTAAAAGCGACAGAGAGCCTACATTTAAAACACCTGAGGCTCCTACAACAATTCCATTTGGAGATACAAAGATTGCATGACCATTATAAAAATTATTTCCTTTCATTGTGTTAACAATACCGTTAATATTAACTTGATTGTTAACCAAATTAACAAATTTTGAGTAGCCGTCTTTATATATCAGATTAGCAATATCTCCCTGAGTAAGATTAAAGTTATCATACTGCCTAAATCCAGTACTTCCGGATATTTTATTTGCTTCGATATTAAAAGTACCGGAGGTTTGAGTAAATCCTGAAATATCAGACGCATATACACTCAACGGACAATATAATAGTGTAATACTCAGACTCAAAAACGCTGAAATAACTTTTTTTAATGATTTGTAATATCTCATTATTCCAAGTAACTATCCTTTTATTGTGAACAACATTATAAAACAAAATTTAATTTCTCTACAGTTGATTGATTTGATTTTTTACATTTATTAATATTGTTTTTATAATATACAAATCAAAAAAAAATTATGATATTATACAGATTATAGAGGATACATGAAAAAGAATTATTTAATAGCTTTAATATGTTGTTTGGCAATACAAATGCCGAGTTTTGCTGTGCATGAAATTTCACCAAATGTTATACCACAAGCCGGAGTTATTAATACCCACGATATAGAGACTTTGAGAAAACACCAAATTGAAAAACAAGTTCAAGAGGATTTTCAAAACTATAAAAAACGCAAAAAAGACGGAAACATAAAACCTAAACCACAAAAAAAAATAAAAACAAAAGTTATAAAAGCAAAAACCGAAGAATATGCGACAAAAGGAGTTTACCTTGAAAACATAAATGTATCCTCGTCTCAGATTTTAACAGAACAAGAAATAAAGAATATTATAGAAGATTATACTCAAACAAATATTAAATTTGAGCAATTACAAGAGATTATAAACAGACTTAATAAACTGTATTTAGAAAAAGGTTTTGTAACAGCACGAGCATATATACCCGAACAAACTATAGAAGACGAAACTGTCAGAATAGAACTTCTCGAAGGCAAAATTGGTGATGTGTCAATTTATGATAATAAATGGACTCGCACAAAATACATTAACGACAGATTAGGCTTAAAAAAGGGAGATTTGTTTAATATTCAAACCCTAGAGCAAAATCTTATGATATTCAACAGGTACAATGACAATATTGAGCTAAACGGTTCTTTAACTGCCGGAAAAAGTGAAATTGGAACAACTGATATTAATATCAATACAAAAGAGAAACTCCCATTTCATTTAACAGCAATTATGGATAATGCAGGAAGAACAACAATCGGTAAATTCCGTGGCGGATTAATGTTGCAAGACGATAGCTTATTTGGATACAGAGATAAGTTAACAATAGGTGCGTATGCTAATCAATACTCATTAACTCCATTCGCAGATTATAATGTTCCGGTAAATAAAAAAGACGGAAGAGTAGGATTTGGGTTTTCATCGAGTAATACAAAAATAGGGCACGGGCCTTACAGTATTTTTAATATCAAAAGTCGTTCGCAAAACTATTCACTATATTACACGCAACCTCTATATAGACGTCCGTGGACAGAATTATCCAGCACAACTTCTATTGCCTATAAAAGAGCTATCACAAGTTTTGACGGAGTAGATATCTTTAAAGATGAAGTAACATCTGCACAAACCGGTTTAAATTTTAGGTATGATACCAAAAGAGGTATTTGGTACTTAAACCAAAATGTCAGCTATGCATTTCCGATTTTTGACAAAAACTCTAACTATTTAAAATTAGATGGTGGAATTTTAAGACTGCATGATTTTGGACACGGCTTTGTAGGAACAGTAAGAGGAAGTTATCAAGTTATACCAAATCAAAATGTTGTTCCGTATGTCGATCAATTTATTGCAGGTGGTGTAGCAACAGTTAGAGGTTACTCTGAGGGTCTGTTAATCGGAAGGGATGGATATATTATCAGCTCTGAACTTTTATTTCCGCTCGGACCGAGAGCTATAAAAGGAAGAAAACATCCTGAAAATTTAATCCCTTTTACGGGTAATTATTTAAAAGGATTCGTTTTTGCAGATCATGCCGGAGTATTCCCTTATAAGGGTTCGGGCACTGGCTCACAGGGATATGACCAAAATGATTTTCTAATGAGTATTGGTTGCGGTTTACGCATAAATTTACCTAAAGATATGACACTTCGCCTTTCGTGGGGTTTTCCTCTTATGAATAATAATCACGAAGAAGTCGATAAAAGAGGTCGTTTCCATTTTGAATTAAGTATAACACCGGATTTTGATGCACTGGTAAAATTGAGGAAACCAAAAGTACAAAATATAGAAAAAGTTAAGCTGGATATGCCTGAAATCGAGGTAGCAGAATTTGTAAAAAATAACAACAAGCTTCCTTCAATGTCTTTTTCTCAACATTTATCAATGAGTAATCAAGAGCTTGCACATAACATTATATCACCTAAACCAACTGTAAAATTGCAATATACTTCAAGAAATAAAGTTTTAAATAACTGATAATATCTGTTACTTTACACGATGGGACTGAAAGGAATTTGGTAAGTATGAAAAATATAAAATATTATTTTGTGTTCAGTTCAATTATAACATTATTATCAATTAATAGTGTTAATGCTATGGAAAACTATATTATTCCTCAAAATAATCCGACTTTTCAGTTCAACATTTTGTCGCCTTCTGATGGAAGTATGACAATTGGGGGTGAAGTCCTTAGCTCGGTAAGAAATTTAACAGACAACGAAAAACATGCACTGTTCTCAGCAGGAAATACCTGGACAAATGTTTTACATCTTAATCCGAATTCTCCTGTTGAATTTACGATTATATCTTCAGATGCTTTAAATGCAGCAGCAGCTAGTGAGTATGTTGATATTATCGGAGAGAATTATCGAAAAACAAATGTTAATGCTATTTTAAATAACTTAAATTATATTCATGATCCAAGCTTAGTATTCCCGACTCCCGGTTTTATTGAAATAGGAGCAGGCTTAGTTGATAGTCATTATTACCGGATTTATATAGCACAATAGAGCATGAAATTTATCATGCGCTGGGTTTATCTTCCGGAGCTACTCAAACGGATGAAGATTCGCCTTATTATTTTACGGCAAGCCCTACGGAGTATTTGACAATTTGGGATAAGTATTTAAGAGTTGACAACGGAACAATTGAAATTAAGCCAACTTCCGGTATGGAGATAAAAAATAGTGCAGCTTCAACCGGCGAGTTTGATGTATATAATTATTCTCCTTATTTTGTCGGACCTGAAACAATGAAAGCTTTAGCGGGAGTCAAAGATTCTGAAGTTGCAGGAATGAGCGAAGACCAAATAATTGCATATTGTAAAACAAAAATCTCAACGGCAGGCGGGTTACAAAACTATGCAGAGAACTACTTAGATAAAGATAGGGTAAACGGCTTACCGATTAATGGGTTAGAAGATGATAATCCTGAGCTTTCACATATAGAACTTCGCAATAGCTATATGTCACATCAAGATTATCAAAACTGGGGTATATTAATGGAGGCTGAACTCGCAGCTTTAAAAGACATAGGATACACAAAAATTCAACCCAGAGAATATTTTGGAAAATCATATTATCTGGATAATGTTACTGATACTTGGACAGGGTATAATAATGACGGAAAAGGTTATGCTCAATGGGATATTGCTCAACAAAAATACATAAATACTCCGAGTCAAATAACAAATGGTATTGGTTTACATATTTATGGTGATAACAATAAAATAACTCAACAAGCAAATATTTTGTCACAAGGACTTGCTACAATCGGAGTTAGAATTGATGGTGTAGGAAATACTTATACTCTTGATAGCGGATACAAAATTGAAACAACAGGACGCAACAATATCGGTCTTGCTGCAACGTGGGGAAAAAACCATACAATCAATATAAACAACGGAGCAACGATAGATGCAAGCGGAGAAAACGGTATAGCCTTGCGTTTTGATTTTGGTAAAAATGTAGTTGG
>JAXESA010000165.1:0-3341 GCA_034116205.1 Ruminococcus sp.
GAGAAAGTTTTTTTGCAATTTTGTCGATAAATGGGACTTTTAGGTGGAATCCAGTGTCCCATGTTGCCTTGTATGCACCAAGACGCTCAATAACATAGGCATGTGCCTGTGGAACAATTTTGATGTTTCTTACAATAACGATAAGTACAACAATTACAATAATTGCAGCAATAATAAAGCCTTCCATAATTTACTCCTTTTCCTGTGAAACGATGAGCTTCACACCTTTAATTTCATTAATTATAACCTTTTCACCTGTTTTGATTACAGTGTCGTCAGAGCTTGATGCAGACCAGATAGAACCCTTAACATTCACCTGTCCTACTCCTATGCTGTTATCAATGTCCTTTACAACAACGCCTGTCATACCAATGTATCTGTCTGAATTGGTAGGTTGCTTTTTCACATTGGCAATCTTTTTCACAAATGGTCTTGTTGCAATAAGGGAAATAATTGAAACAGCAATAAAAATAACAACTTGAACCCAAACAAGCTCAGGAATGAAAATTGAAACTACTGCAGTTACAATAGCTCCAAGTACAAACCAGATTGAAACAAGCTGATATGTTGTTGCTTCAAGGCATCCTGCAACTATTGCAATACCAAACCATATATAAGGCATTATTTCCATAACTATACCTCCTCTTGACCATTATATCATAGTAAATAATTTAGGTCAACAAAGTACTACACATATCAAAAGAATTGTGCTATAATAAATTTGGAGGTGGATATTGTGACATTTGACGCTTTTGATGAAGGAATCAGCCCCGGTGGAATGAGAAGTAAAAATGAAATAAGAATTCTTATATGCTACCTTTTAAAATCACTTAAAAAACCAATGAAAAAGGAAACAGTGCTTGAATCTCTTCAGAAGGATGGACTTGCAAACTATTTCGAGTCAAGTGCTTGTTTTGACGATTTGGTAAAACATAAAAATATTGTAATGACTGAGGACGGCAAGTTCACATTAAGCCCAGGTGGCAATATGATTGCAACTCAGCTTGAGGACAGCTTGGCTGTCACCGTAAAGGAAAAGGCTGTTCTATGTGCAATGATGCTTGTTGAACAGGAAAAGCTGGACAAGGAAAATCTTGTGGAAATTGAAAAATGCGAAAACGGGTACAACGTAAAATGTACAATCTCAGGTGGAGACGTTAATTTGTTTTCTTTTGAGTTGTATGTTCCCGATTACAACCAGGCAAAGCTTGTTAAGAAAAATTTTCGCAAAAATCCCGAACTTATATACAAGACTATGTTATCAGTATTGACAAAGCAAAAGGATTTAGTACAGGAAACTCTTAGTGATATTAACCTTTTATCATAACAGATTCAAAAATAACAGCAGAGTAATCCCGGGAAGCCCACCGCCAGCTGACACACCAACAGTAAACAGGCTTATGGGGATTTTTACACCTGTCAAAAAGGTTGTTAAATTAACAATAACAAGGGCAGTAATTCCCATAAGCATACTTAAAAAAGCCTTGAACAAAGGCTTTTTATTTTTTCCGAATTTTTCAATAACAGTTAGCATAATCAAAATTGCAACAAGCATTCCAACAGGCAAATATTCCATTATATCACCAGCAATAAAAAATACCGACGGACTTGTCCGTCGGTAAATTATATGCTTTAGTAAAATTTATATTACAAGAAATTTGCAATAATATCAAGTGCTAAAACAAAAATGACAAAACCAAGTGCAAAAAGCTTAGTCCATCTTGCCAAGAATGCATCCCAACTTCTTGCCTTATTCTTAGAGAAGAATGAATCAGCCGCACCGGTGATAACACCAAGACCCTGCTGATGACCTTCCTGAAGAACAACAACTAAAATAATCAGTACGCAGAAAAGAATAAGTAATGCACCTAAGATAATCTGTAATGCTCCCATTTCTATTCACCTTTCATAAGATAATAAACAGTCGTTTTTTATATGTTAACACAAATAATTAAAAAATGCAAGTTCTAATTACACATTTTTTACAAAATAGTCAGCTGTTCGTTTCCGCTGTCTTCTTCCGTCAAAAATGCGCCAAGTGCCGGGAAGGTTTTTGTTCTGTATCTTGTTGGTTTGCTGAACAAATCTTCGGGATAAATTTCTAATGACTCAAGGTACTGACCCTTTTTCATTCTCATTACAGCCACACCCTGAGTATTTTTGGAAGTTTTCAGGTTAATAGCACCTGTGTGTACAAGGAGTACTCTGCCACCTGAGGATTTTAGCATAACTTCTTTGTCCCCTTCAATAAAGATAACATCGGTAAGCGGTGACTTGTCGGAATAAGCGTTAACAAGCTTTTTTCTGTTTGTCTTTGTATAGTAAGCCTCAAGTGGAACTTTTGCAATTTTTCCGTTTTCAAAGCCAAACACCAAAATACCCTTGTAATCCTTTGTGACAATCATCTTCACGGGCACTTCGTTTTCGTCCATTTGAAGCTTAGCGGCAATATATTCACCCAAAACACTTGCCTTGGTATCAGCAAAATCAGATGCCTTTGTTTTATAAACCTGACACTGATTTGTAAAGAACAACAGTTCAGCAGAATTTGTTGACTCAAAGTGCTGAATCATCACATCTCCGTCCTTTAGCTTTTGTTCACCACTCATTCTAAGAGACTGCGGTGTGATTTTCTTGAAGTATCCCTCTTTACTAAAGAACAGATTAACAGGATAGTCAGGCACCTCTTCAACGAAGGACTCTTCACTCCCTGCAACATTGTGGAGTAGTATGGATTTTCTTGGCTTTCCGTACTTATCGGCAACATTTTTCAGCTCTTTTACAATGATAGTTTTAACCCTTTGCTTGCTATCCAAAATAGCCTGTAAGTCTGCTATTTCTTTCTCCAAGTTCTCTATATCCTCAATTCTTTTCAGGATATACTCCTTGTTTAGATGTCTTAACTTAATCTCTGCAACATATTCAGCCTGAATTTCGTCAATTCCAAAGCCAATCATCAGGTTAGGTACAACCTCTGACTCTTCCTCTGTTTCCCTAACGATTTTAACAGCCTTGTCAATATCAAGAAGGATAGTCTTTAAACCCTTTAACAGGTGAAGTTTATCCTGCTTTTTCTTTAAATCAAAATATGTTCTTCTCCTGATACATTCAATACGGAATGCAATCCATTCGTTGAGAATTTCACGAACACCCATAACCTTAGGAACACCGGCAATAAGGATGTTAAAGTTACAGCTAAAGGTATCTTGAAGTGTAGTCAGCTTGAAAAGCTTTAGCATAAGCTTTTCGGGGTCTGTTCCACGCTTTAGGTCAATAGTAATTTTAAGTCCGTCAATACCTGTTTCGTCACGAATGTCAGAAACTTCCTTAACCTTGCCCTG
>JAXESA010000166.1:0-2549 GCA_034116205.1 Ruminococcus sp.
ATCCTGTGGCAGTACAGTTTCAAGGGACGGTGACGAGTCGGCAATTCGCTGTACTAACACAGAATGTCCTGCACAGCTCCTCAGACACCTTATCCACTTTGTCAGTCGTGACGCTATGGATATTGAGGGTCTTGGACCGTCGGTACTGGAACAGCTAGTAAATTCAGACCTTGTAAAGTCACCTGTTGACCTTTACAAATTAACTCCAATGGATGTTTTAGGATTGGAAAGAAAAGCAGAAAAATCAGCCCTAAACCTTATTGAGTCAATAGAAAAATCAAAAGGACAGGAGCTTTACAGGCTTATCTTTGCCCTCGGTATCCGCCACATAGGACAAAAGGCTGCAAAGCTACTGTGTCAGCACCTTCACACTATTGAAAACATTATGAACAGCACCGCTGAGGATTACACCTCAATAGACGGCTTTGGTGATGTTATGGCACAGAGCATTGTAGAATATTTCAGTCACAACGAAAGTAAAAACCTGATTGCCGAGCTTAAAGAGTGTGGTGTAAAGATGCCACCGGTAGAGGAAAATTCCGATGACGGAAAACTAAAAGGACTGACCTTTGTCTTAACCGGCACACTACCAACTCTAAAAAGAAGTGAGGCATCAAAGCTGATTGAAAATGCCGGAGGAAAAACCTCCTCATCAGTCAGCAAAAAAACAAGCTATGTTGTAGCGGGAGAAGAGGCAGGAAGTAAGCTTACAAAAGCCCAAAGCCTTGGCGTAACAGTAATCACCGAAGAACAACTACTTGAAATGCTTGGTTGATTTCTTAAATAAAATACTTCAAAACAGTCTTTCGTAAATTTGAAAGGCTGTTTTTTTGCAATTATTTGTTTTTTATTAATAGAATTTTATTGACAATTATGTAAATTATGGTAATATTATAGTATAACAACTAATTGATAGGGGTGTAGATATATGAAAAGGATAATTAATACACTAATACTAATTATTTCTCTTATTGTATTTGCTGTAATATTTACCTTTGCAGGGTGCAGTAGCAAAAGTAATACAACCTCTGAAACCACTAAGGAAGAAACCTCTGTTGTGGAAACAACAAGTACCCAAAGCCAAGTAAATGAGGAGGATTTAGTACCTTCACAAGGACTGGAATTTAAAAGCAACGGCGACGGCACCTGCAAAATAGTGGGAATTGGCGAATGTAAAGACAAGGACATTGTAATTCCTATAGTCAGTCCGTCAGGGGATAAAGTCACCCTTATTTGCAATAATGCTTTTGAAAATCTTAGTGGTGTCAACAGCGTAACCTTGCTGAATTATAACTATAAAGTGGGTGAACAGGCATTTGAGTCGGGAGAGTTTACCACATTAAATGTAATCGGCGGAAGTCCTGTAATTCAAAGGAAAGCGTTTGCTTACTGCAACAAACTGACTTCAATTTACTTCAAGAGTTGCACAGTTGATGTGGGCGAAAAAGCCTTTTTAGACTGTGGAAAAAATGCGACTGTAACATTCTACGATTGTACATCAACAATTAAAAACAAAGCTTTCCGCAGGAGTCCGTTGTTAAGTCTGGAAGTAAAGGGCGGGAAAACAACTATCGGCGAAAGGGCATTTTCTTTATGTAAAGATCTTTCCAATATTATTTTTTCAAATTGTGAAGTGAATGCAAGTGACCACGCTTTCTATGACTGTGGCAATTTAGCCAATATAGAGGCGACAAATAGTTCTGTTGTCTTAGGTGACAGGGCTTTTAAAGACAGTTCTTTGAATTATGTTTCATCAACAGGCACAAAATTTATCGCAGGCAAGAATGCCTTTTATGACTGTGAAGATTTGATTGGTATTGACTTGGCATCAAGCAATGTTACCCTATATGACAACGCCTTTAAAAGATGTAAAGACCTTAAAGAAGTTTTTATTTGCAGTGAAATGATAGATGATTTTACCATTGAACTTGGTGATGAAGTATTTCGTTTTTGCAAAAACTTATTGAGCGTAAGTATGGGTGATTTACCAAATACAAAAAAACTATATGGTGTAAGAATTTTTAATGACTGTTCCGAAGATATAAAAATAATAATTGATGATTATCCTTGGGATGTTGAAGAATTTGAAACACCCCACTATACAGATACTAATATGTGAATAATTTTTAACTTATAATATTTATTTATGACCGTCTTTTGACGGTCATATTTTTTTGCCTGTTTTCATATCTTTTAGAGAAAGGAATGAAAATTATGGACAAAACTTATGATGTACTAAAGGAAGTAACCTCTGTATTGCCTGAAAGAATTGCACTCATTATTTTATCTCTGCCAAAGGAGATTAAGGAGGATATTCAGGAAATCCGTCTGCGTATCAATATGCCCGTCACCGTAAGCTGTAACAAACACACCTACTATCTTACGGACAAGTCCTTTACTGCCGACTTATTTACAAATCTTAGATACATAAAGGTGACTAAGGGGGATATTAACGAGTGCTTTTCAAGGGCTTGCACATATTCCGTTTATAACCGCCAAAGCGAAATTTCCAACGGTTTTATCACCATAAACGGCGGTCACAGAATGGG
>JAXESA010000167.1:0-3615 GCA_034116205.1 Ruminococcus sp.
TCTTCTTACACGTGCATTAACCTGCTCCAAAATTTCCGCTTCTCTTTGTGCCTGTTGAAGTTCTAAAGAGATTTGGTCCTCTTTATTGTACATGTTAATCACCGCCTCCACGCAAAACCGCCATATTTTGAGGTATAGATACCCTCATAACAAAGATATTATATCTTAAAACTATAAATTTTTCAATATAAACTATTTATTTCTACCTTTTTAATAGTCACTATTGCCTAATTTTATGCAATTCCATAAAAAGCTCTTGATTTCAATAGTCAAAATGAATAAATGTAAATTATTTTTTTATAAAAAATGACTACCAATTTTTAACTGTTTGTATTTTCCTACAAAAATAGTCATATAACCTTTGCTATGATAAATAAAAAACATTACTAAAGTATGAACAAATTATGATAAAAAATAAAAAATATAGTTTTATTTTGTCGAAAAAAGCTATTTATTTTTGATAAACACTATGGTACAATTATTTCAATACTAGAGGGATGCATAATAATGCAAAAATTATTAAAGAAAAGGTTTTGTGGTTATGAAAACGAAAGCGAGAACAATTATTTTAACTGTAATACTTTTAATTGTTGCGATCCTGTGCGTACTTTGGGCGGGGCTTACTGTTTGCGGAATTGATGTAATAAGCGAAGCAAAGAGTTTACTAAATATGGACCAAAGTGCCAAAAGTGTGGCATTTAAAAACGAGAAAGTTACCCTTGGTGTAGGGCAAAAATCAGATTTGAATCTTGTTATGGAACCAGCAACCACAAAGAGCACCTTCACCTTTACCTCCTCTGATGAGTCTGTTGTTAAAGCTTCAGGTAACGAGGCAGAGGCTGTGGGTGACGGAGAATGTACAATTAAGGTTAAGACAGACAACAATCTTACTGACTACTGTGAAGTTACGGTAATTTCTGCACCAAAATCGGTAAGTGTACCAAAACAGATAAAAATCTCTTTGAAGGAGAACTACACCATCACTCCAAACGCAAAGGATAAATGTCCTGACAGTTTCTTTACATTTAGTAGCAACAACACTGATGTTGCTACTGTTGACAACACAGGTAAGATAACTGCTGTTAATATGGGGGATACTGTTATTACTGTTACTTCCTACAATGGACTTAGCAGTAAATGCAAAGTCAGTGTGTTTAAGGAACCAACCTCCCTATCTTTTGCAGACAACAAAATAACCGTTCCCCAGGACAGCACCTATCCTCTTGAACCACAGTTCAAAGAGGGAGAGGGATGTTCCTCACTCACCTACTCAAGCTCTGATGAAAAGATTGCTAAGGTTAGCAAAAATGGTGTGGTAACCGGTGTTACTTCCGGAGAGGCTGTAATTACATGCACCCTATCTAATAATATTACTGCAGAATGCACCGTTACAGTAGAAAACAAGTTTTCCCAGATTTGCTCCAACCTTGATCCATCAAAGCCAATGGTTGCACTTACATTTGACGATGGACCAAACGGCGACAACACACTTTCTATTATAGATACTTTAAAACAATATAACGGAAGGGCAACCTTCTTTACTGTTGGTACTCAAATAACCGAATATCCTGATATTTTGAAAAAGACCTATGAGGCAGGACACGAAATCGGAAGTCACTCTTGGGACCACCAATATGCAGACAGTCTTAGTGTTGCAGAACAAAAACAGGAAGTTCAGAAAAACGATGAAGCCATAAAAAATATCATTGGGGTTTATCCAACAGTTTTCCGTTGTCCGGGAGGCATCACAGGAGATTACTACGAAAAATGCCGTATGCCACTTATTTACTGGTCCATAGACACAGTTGACTGGAAGACAAAAAATTCAAAAGCCACATTTAATGCTATTAAAAAGGTATTTGACAAAGGCGAAAACCTTGACGGCGACATTGTGCTGATGCACGATATTCAAAATTCTACTCCTGCAGCGGTAAAGAACATCTGCAAATACCTTAGCAAAAAGGGTTATCAGATGGTTACAATCTCCGAAATGGCTTACTACAAGGGGGTTAAGCTTGAGGGTGGAAAATCATATTACGACTTTTACGAAAAAAGCAATTCAACAGCAGAATAAGGAATGAGCAAAGGGAGCTTCAAAAGAAGCTCCCTTAATTATTTGTAATGTATAGATTTTCCTAATTAGAACACATATTTTGAAACATCAATCTCATTGACATGAGGGATTTCCTTGTCAATGTCAACCTTAATAAGATTGCTGTACACCCTTTTGTTAAGGTCTTTGTAGGTCATAATTTCCTCGTCAGTAAGGTCGCCTGCCATCTGAAAAATCAAGCTGAAAAGCAATCTCTTTTCCTTAACTAATATTTCGTCGGATTTTTCCCTGTTTATACTGATACGCAAAACCCTTCTGTCTTTTGAATCCACTGCAGTTGTAACATATCCGCTCTTGCGCAGAACCTCTACCTCTCTTGAAATAAGGCCCTTGCTGACTTCAATATTTTCCGCCAAATCACTCACGGTGTTTTTGTCCGGATAGTACCTGAGGGCATCAAGTATTTGTAAACCGCAAACGCTGATACGCTCATCCTCAATTGCCCCTTTGCTAAAGCGCCTGTAAGTGTGAAGTGTAGCCTTCACCAGACGCATCAACTCAACACCGGCTTCATGCAAATATTTATCATCCATAATAAATTCTCTCTTTCATATAACATTAGAGACTTCCGCAAAAAATGATGATTATTGTGCCAATCTCAAACATGTTTTTCTTGTTTCAAAATCTGAAATCAGCAACAAACAAACCTAAATTTATTCTAGCATTGACTTGTTTATATGTCAATCTTCGAGAACTAAAAATGTGACTTTTCATAACAAACAATGTTCCTATTTGTAGAAAATTGACGAAAAACTTTGAACAAATAATGTACAAGCGACTCTATTATTTTTTGTTCACAAATTTGTTTATGTATAAAATCAATAAAAATTCATATAAAAAGAGACAAGCAGGAAAAATGCTTGTCTCTTTTGGCGCGCTGGAAGGGACTCGAACCCCCGACCTTTTGGTTCGTAGATTTTTCGGTTTTCAAAAAATATTTATTTTGTACAAACTATATATTTATGGTATAATCTTGTTTCAGAGGTGTTTACTGTTTATGGATTTGGATTGTAACATATTATTTAGTGATTTAGCAAAAATGTGGCTTGAACGGGCCACGATAGGTGTATCATATTCTTACATCAAATCTCTATCATCCTGTGTTAAAAGGATAAATCACTATATAGGTTGTTATCCACTTTCAAAAATAAAACCTATGGCAATAGATGATATGATGTATTCACTTGCAGCCGAAAACCCTACAACTCATAAACCGTCTTCCAAAAAGACTCTTTCACAAACTGCAAATATTGCATATAACATATTTGAATTTGCAATAGACAGAGAATTAATTACTCTCAATCCTGCAAGAAACGCCAAAAAGAGAATTCCAAAGAATGCTCCAAAGAAAATTGTAAAAGCAATTTCAATTGAACAATATGATTTAATTCTTCAAGTTCAAAACCGTATGCAAGCAGGGGCAATGATAATGCTTTTTGCCGGGTTGAGAAAAGGAGAATTACTTGCTCTAAATTGGGATGATATACATATAGATGATATAT
>JAXESA010000168.1:0-10636 GCA_034116205.1 Ruminococcus sp.
AACGTTATGCTTGATGGCTTTGTTGGTACACTTGAGATTAACTGCAACCTTGATATGAATATTGTGTGCAACACCCTAAACGGTTCTGTTGAAGTAAATCAGATTTCGGCAACCTCAAGAATCAGCATTCCCGAAAATACCGGATTTACCGCCGTTAAAAAGGGTATCGGCACAAATATTTCATATGAAAAGGATGGAAAAAAGGCGGAGGATTTCAGCTCCGCTGACTCGGAAAATGTTATTGAGCTTAACGGAATGAAGAGTGAGCTTGTCATTTATCAATAATAAGAAAACCATGGAGAAATTATCGTGAAAAAGCTGATAAAAAGAGCTTTTCGAATTTATTTGCGCCTGGCTGTGATGAGCAATAACTAAAACACAAATTATTGGAATAGTGGGCTTGCGTAATAGAGCTATCCTTTTTACCACCACATGTATATCCAAAATCCCCTTATGGTAGTTTTTTCTGTTCTACCATAAGGGGATTTTTTTTATTGTCTGTTTGTAACAGGAGAAAGGGAGTGGGTGATATAAGGCTGACCTGACAAACACCGTTATCTGTTTGCTAACGCATATATTATGAAACAAAAAACAAAACTCCACCGAAAAAATCGGTGGAGCAGTATTCACTAAATATTATACTTTAGATATAAATTATAACTCTGCGAAATACTTGATTGTTCTTACCATCTGTGATGTGTAAGAGTTCTCGTTGTCATACCAAGAAACAGTCTGAACCTGAGTTGTGTCTGTGTCTTCCATGTATGTGCACATTGTCTGTGTAGCATCGAAGAGTGAACCGTATGTCATACCAACGATGTCGGAAGAAACGATTGGGTCAGTGTTGTAACCGTAAGACTCAGAAGCAGCAGCCTTCATAGCAGCGTTAACCTCGTCAACTGTTACCTTACCCTTAACAACAGAAGTAAGGATTGTTGTAGAACCTGTTGGAACAGGAACTCTCTGTGCAGAACCGATGAGCTTGCCGTTAAGCTCAGGAATAACAAGACCGATAGCCTTTGCAGCACCTGTTGAGTTAGGTACAATGTTAACAGCACCGGCTCTTGCTCTTCTAAGGTCACCCTTTCTGTGAGGACCGTCAAGAATCATCTGGTCGCCTGTGTAAGCGTGAATTGTGCTCATGATACCGCTCTGGATTGGAGCAAGGTCATTAAGAGCCTTAGCCATAGGAGCTAAGCAGTTTGTTGTACAAGAAGCAGCAGAAATGATTGTGTCGTCCTTTGTAAGAACATTCTCATTTACTGAATATACAACTGTTGGAAGGTCGTTGCCTGCCGGAGCAGAGATAACTACCTTCTTAGCACCTGCATCAATGTGAGCCTGTGCCTTAGCCTTAGATGTGTAGAAGCCTGTGCACTCAAGAACTACATCAACGCCGAGTTCGCCCCATGGGAGCTCAGCAGCGTTTGGCTTTGCGTAGATTGTGATTTCCTTACCGTCAACAACGATAGAGGATTCCTTAGCTTCAACCTTATCAGCAAGAGCATACTTACCCTGTGCAGAATCATACTTTAAAAGGTGTGCAAGCATAGCAGGATCTGTAAGATCGTTGATTGCTACTACTTCATAACCCTCTGCACCAAACATCTGTCTGAATGCAAGACGACCGATACGGCCGAAACCATTAATTGCAACTTTAATTGCCATTTTCAAATTCCTCCTAATTTTTAAGGTAATTATATAATATTACAATATCGTAAATTTTTCAATACTCTGGGGGAAATTTAACGTAAGTTTTGAAAAAATTTTATGATATGAAATACTTTTAACAATAAAAAATGTGGATTTCTGTACATTTTTTCACATATAAAACAAATTATAATTCTTTATAGAAATTATTGTAGTGAAAATCACTTGACAAGTTATCTATTTTCTATTAAAATGTTAATGTACGCAAGTGGGTTTTGCGTAATAATGGGGATTTTTCCCTTTTGTAAATTTAATTGACTCATTATGAGCCGTTATATATGGATAATCATTTCTAGTATTTTTCACCATAATTTATGATGTTATACACAAACTAAAATACTTCCCGTTATTTTGGGACTTTTAATTTTCATCAGGGCTTATGCCTTTATTATAGTTTGTAAAATTGAATATCTGTCTTTAACGGCACCGGTCGATTGTTTTGATGAATTTGAAATTAAGAAACAACAACGAGGAGGTGTCATTTCGTATGGAGCTATGGTTAGCAATAGTGCTGATTGTGGTTGCCTTTGGCGTAGCTTTCGCTGTGGGTACATTCTTTGGTATTCGCAGAAGAAAGCAGGTGGCAGAAAAGGCTATCGGTTCCGCAGAAACCGAGGCAAACCGCATAATTACCGAAGCAATCAAGTCAGCAGAGGCTAAGAAGAAGGAGTTTTTGCTTGAGGGCAAGGATGAACTTCATCGCTTGAGAAACGAAAACGAAAAAGAAATTTCCAGTCGCAGAAAAGAAGTACAGCGTCAGGAAAGACGAATTCAGCAAAAAGAAGAAACCCTTGACAGAAAAATGGACAACCTTGAAAAGAAAGAATACAGCTTTCAGAAAAAGCAAAAAGAGGTTGAAGAAAAGCTGGAAGAGGTAGAGCAGGTTAAAAAGAGCCAGTTTGAAATGCTTGAAAGAATTTCAGGCTACACAGCAGACCAGGCAAAGGACTATTTATTGCAACAGCTTGATAGTGAGCTTGACCACGAAAAGGCTGTAAAAATCCTTGAGTATGAGGAAAAGCTTAAGGAAGAAGCAGACAAGAGGGCAAGGAATATTATTTCTCTTGCTATTCAGCGTATGGCGGCAGATCAGGTGGCAGAGGCAACAGTTTCTGTTGTTGCCCTTCCTAACGACGATATGAAGGGACGCATTATCGGTAGAGAGGGTAGGAATATCCGCACTATCGAAACACTTACCGGTGTTGACCTTATCATTGACGACACACCGGAGGCTATCACACTTTCTTCTTTCGAGCCTGTTAGAAGAGAGATTGCCAGAGTTGCTCTGGAAAAACTTATTGCAGATGGTCGTATCCACCCTGCAAGAATTGAAGAAACAGTGGAAAAGGCTAGGAGAGAGGTTGAATCCACAATTAAGGCAGAGGGTGAAAAGACTGTCCTTGAAGCCGGAATCAACAATATTCATCCTGAACTAGTTAAGCTGTTAGGTAGATTAAAATACAGAACCTCTTACGGTCAGAATGTACTGAAGCATTCTATGGAGGTTTCATATATTTCCGGAATGATTGCATCCGAGCTTGGACTTAATCCAACAGTTGCAAAAAGGGCTGGACTTCTCCACGATATTGGTAAAGCCCTTGACCACGAGATGGAGGGTTCACATATTCAGCTTGGTGTTGATGTGGCAAGAAAGTACAAGGAAAGCGACGCAGTTATCCATGCTATCCACGCTCACCACGGTGATGTTGAAGCAAAGACAGTAGTTGCCTGTATTGTTCAGGCAGCTGACGCAATCTCAGCTGCAAGACCCGGTGCAAGGCGTGAAAACCTTGAAAACTACATCAAGCGTTTGCAAAAGCTTGAAGAAGTGGGCAAAAGCTTCTCAGGTGTTGACAGTTGCTTTGCAATTCAGGCAGGTCGTGAAATTCGTGTTATGGTTAAGCCTGAGCATGTCAACGACGAAAGAATGATACCTTTGGCAAGAGAAATTTGTCAGAAGATTGAGCAGGAGCTTGAGTATCCCGGTCAGATTAAGGTTAACATTATTCGTGAATCACGAGTTTCTGACTTTGCAAAATAATATAAGCATTTTACAGGTACAGTTTTTGCTGTACCTGTTTTTTTTATCACCTTTCCGTTCACAGAGAGAATTATTTAACAGATGAATATCACCATAAATAGAGGAAACCCACACTACAATGCGGGTTTCTTCAACTACAAGATATTTATCTGTGAATGAATATTCTGTTTAGATGATTATAAATACCTTTGCTCAAGGCCTTTGTATTTGCAGTTAATCCTTAGCTGAAAGGGTTTTCATGGATTTATACATCCCAATTAGGGATGTATTTTTCATCAGCAGAGGATAATTCTTGACAGAATCCCTCCAGATTGCTGTTTTCAAAAGCCATAAGAACCTTTTGGTATTCTCGTTTTGTTATTTTTCTAAATAATTTGTCATGGGATAATGCCAAACCATATGGCACATATTGTCCCATCAGCGAAAACAAAATTTTTCCTCCATAATGCTTATCGAGAAATTTTATGATTTCTATACTGTTTCGGGTGTGATTGGGCAATACTAAATTACGAACCAAGGTTCCCTTTTCAATTATTCCGTTGGGGTTAATTTTCGGCTTGCCTGTCTGCCTTACCATTTCATTAATGGCGTCAACAGCTGTGCTAAAGTAGTCGTCTGCCTTACTATATAATTTTCCCAAATCATTACTACTGTATTTAAGGTCCGGTAAATATACATCTATGTATCCTTCAAGCTCCCTTAGAGTGCTGACAGATTCATATCCACTTGTGTTATATACCACAGGCACTTCCGGCTTAACATAGTCAATGATTTCCTTAATGATGTGGGCATAGTGAGTAGGTGTAATAAAGCTAAGGGTTTCTGCACCACTTTTCAGCAGGTCCGATATTTTATCCCCGATTTCTTCAACAGACATCCTTTTGCCTAGGTTATCCTGAGAGATTTCTCTGTTTTGGCAGTATATGCAGTTGAGGGTACACCCTGTAAAGAAAACAGCGGCTGTTCCGTGCTTTCCGCTTACAACGGGTTCTTCCCAAAAGTGTAGTGCAATACGGCTGACATAGGCGTCACTGGGCATTCTGCAAAATCCGCTACCCTTATGTTCATCCCTTATTGCATTGCATTTTCTCGGACATAAATTGCATATCATCTCAATCACCCTGATTATTATACCACAGTTTTAAAAACCAGTAAAATCAATCAGATAGTTTTCGATAATATCGTAGATGTGTTGTCTTTCCGGTTGTTCCTTATTAAATTGCTCTACGACAAAATCAATTTTGTCTTTATCACTTGTAATGTCCCTAATTTCCAGAACCTCCTCATAGTTATTGCATCTGATCCCGTAAGATAAATGATCTTCTCCATCAACAGATGTTTCTTCTTTAATCACTGTAAAGTTGTTCAATTTATATTTCCCCTTATTGTGATATCCGTTCACAGACAAGTAGAGAATAGCATATTAAATTTTAATAGTCAACAAATGTAACAGAATTGTATAAAATGTAACAAATGAATTATTTATAAATAAACTAATAAAACAAAAGAATTACAAATAAATGATTAACATCTTAACTAAATGCAAAAATGTTGTTAAATTCCAAGCGATAAACGCAGTGTTTCTGCAAAAAGATTGATTATTACATAGAACAACAATGATTTACTTTTTGCTCTATATGTGATATAATCCAACTAAACAAGTGGGAGATAATCCTAGGGAAACACTGATTAAATCATTTGCACATATTGCGCCGTCAGATTTTTCGTCAGTTTGTTCAAAAAACCGCAGGAATGCTGACGCATTGCGAGGATTTTTTTGGGCAAACCGGCGGAAAATATGCAAGCAAGATGTGTAAATAGCTTTAGCGTGATTGAATCAGTGTTTCCCTAGTAATCTGATTGAGAGAAGGTTTGCTATGAAGAAGTTTACTTTTGTTTTATTTATTATGCTTATCACAATATTGCTTTTGTGTGGATGTGATAATTTTTTAACTTCCAAAGAGGTAAAGACCACTACAACAACTACTACTGAAGCCACAGTACAAGGTAATTCTGAAATTGTAACTTTAGAAGAAGAAACTGTTTCAACAACAACATCAAAAACTCTGTTATATCACTCGGATTTGCTCTCTGCAACACTTGTAATTCCAAATGCTTGGGAAAATAAGTACGCCGTTGAAGAAAAATCAAATAATAAAAAGGGCGTAACTTTCTATGAGAAGGAAAATCACAGGAATGATGGCACAGGTGAACTTTTTACATTTGCTATGTATGAGGACGATAGCTACAAGCGTCTTTCCGGCTACCAGGAATATGGCACTGTAACAATAGATGAAACAACTTACTATTTGATTTCGTACCTACCAAGTAATGTCCAGTATGATACTAAAAATAAAAATTTAGAAAAGGCATACAAAAGTATGGTGGACAAGAGTGTGTTTAGCAATATATGCAAAAGTGTTGTGTTTGACTCCGGTGCTGTAATTGACAAAAACGGATGTTCAACCACCGTGTCCACAACAGAGCCAAGTTCAACTGCCGAAAGTGGAACTTCAACATCAAGTACAAGCAGTAACACATCTTCTGTCTCTGGACTTGTGTTTTCTGATATTTCAACAAGGAAATTAACAGCTGATGAGATAAAGAGTAAATCATCACAGGAAATTCAGCAGGCAATAAACGATATTTGTGCTATTCACGGATATAATTTCACAACACCATCTATCAAGGAGCATTATCAGCAATTTAGCTGGTATAAGCCAAGCTCAAATTATTCAGAAAGTAGTTTTAATGATATTGAAAAATATAATTATGAACTATTGCAAAAGTATAGATGAGTTAATTAGCATTTTCCTAAATAGATAACTGTAGTTTTCCCCGAAAGTTAGATTTTAATTTGACTTACGGGGTATTGTTTTGTAAATAAATTCTAAGTGAATATATAGTTGCCTATTGACAATTTACTTACCGTTCGGTAAAATAGAAATATATTTGGAAAAGGGGTTGATTGTATTGGCAAACGAAAACACACGCCAAAGAATCCTTGAGGTTTCTGTTGAACTCTTTTCAAAAAAAGGATATGATGCCGTGGGGGTACAGGAAATTGCCGACGAATGTAACCTTACCAAACCGGCACTATACTACCATTTTAACAGCAAGTCAGGTATCCTTGAGGGTATTATGGAGGAGTTTGTTGAGCCTTTGGTGGAGAAGCTTAAAATCTCTGCCAATTACGACGGTGATTTTGAAAAGACCTTGCAAAACTTTGCCTACTGCTATGTTTCTTCAGGTTGTAACAATCTTCCTTTGTTCACCATGATGGGCTCTATGCAGTATGCCCCTCCAATGAGCGAATTCAGCAACGCATTTATAAAGCATTGTCTGAAAATAAATGAGATAACTATGTCAATTTTTACAAATGCTCGGGATGTTTTGGGTAATATGAACGGAAGAGAACAGCAGTTTGCAGTGACCTTTTTAGGTATGCTTAGTTTTCATGTATATTCATACCGTTTTATGGAAAATCCTAAGATGAATAAAAAGGAGGTTGACCTGATTATTCATCAGTTTTTGCATGGTGTTTATTCTTAAAAAGAACTAAAAAGCGAAGAAAAGTTGCATATTTGTGCATAATGTATAAAAATGGCAATAAAATTTAGTTTTCAGTTTTTCAAAATGTATTGAATTAAGGACAATTTCTTGTTAAAATAAAGATGATAACAGTTTGAACAAGATTGTTACATAAGGAGTGTAAATTATTATGAAATATCAGTTTGATGATCCTCGCACCCCTCTGGAGCTTTTCCACGACGGTGACTCCACCAGAGCATATGAATTTATGGGTGCCCACTGCGTAAATTGGGACAATAGGGACGGTGTTGTGTTCAGAGTATGGGCGCCAAACGCTCTTTCTGTTTCTGTTGTGGGCGATTTTAACGGTTGGGATCAAAATGCTAACCATATGTATAAAATTAGTGAAGCAGGAGTATGGGAGCTGTTTATTGAGGGAGTTCAACAGTTTGACATTTACAAGTATTGTGTTGAAACACCTTGGTTTGAAAAACAGCTTAAGTCCGACCCATATGCTTTCCATGCTCAGACACGCCCTGATAATGCATCAAGAGTCTATGATTTGTCAGGTTTTGAGTGGGGCGACCAGGAGTGGGTTGACACAAAGAAAAAGCAAAATCACCTTGAACAGCCAATGAATATTTATGAAATTCATGCAGGTTCTTGGAGAAAATATATGGACGGTAGTGTTTTTAACTACAAAAAACTTGCCGAAGAGCTTGTTCCTTATGTTAAGGAAATGGGCTATACACATATTGAAATGATGCCTATTACAGAGTATCCGTTTGACGGAAGTTGGGGTTATCAGGTAACAGGTTACTATGCACCTACTTCAAGATACGGTACTCCTCACGACCTTATGGCATTTGTTGACGCTTGTCATAAAGAGGGCATTGGCGTTATCCTTGACTGGGTTCCGGCTCATTTCCCGAAGGACGGTCACGGCTTAGGCCGCTTTGACGGCACAGCTTGCTATGAGTATATAGATTCCCGTAAGGGCGAGCATAAGGAATGGGGCACATATGTATTTGACTATGCAAGATATGAGGTAATTTCTTTCCTTGTTTCTTCAGCAATGTACTGGGTTGATATGTACCATATTGACGGTATCCGTGTTGACGCTGTTGCATCAATGCTTTACCTTGACTACAACCGTCGTGACGGTGAGTGGGTAGCAAATAAGTTTGGCGGAAGAGAACATCTTGAGGCTGTTGAATTCCTGCAAAGACTTAATACTGCTATTCATATGTACCACCCACAGGTTATGATGATTGCCGAAGAGAGTACATCATGGCCACTGGTTACCGGTTCTGTTGAGGATGGCGGACTTGGATTTGACTACAAGTGGAATATGGGTTGGATGAACGATATGCTTCACTATATGGCCCTTGACCCACTTTGGAGACCATTCCACCACGATAACCTTACTTTCTCATTTATGTATTGTTTCAGCGAGAGGTTTATCCTGCCAATTTCCCACGACGAGGTTGTTTACGGAAAAGGCTCTCTCATTAATAAAATGCCCGGAGATTATGATCAGAAGTTTGCCGGAGTAAGGTTATTCCTTGCATATATGGCGGCTCATCCCGGCAAAATGCTCACATTTATGGGCAGTGAAATCGGACAGTTTGACGAATGGAATGCAGAGGAAAGCATCCAATGGAATCTTCTTGAATATGAAAAGCATTGGAGACTTCAGGACTATGTTAAGAAGCTAAATAACTTCTATAATACAGAAAAACCAATGCACCAGATTGATACTAACTGGGACGGTTTCCAGTGCATTCACCACAATGACTATACACAGTCTATCATTGCTTTCCGAAGAATTGACAAGGATGGCAACAACATTATTTGTGTAATGAACTTCCAGCCAATGCACAGGGTTGACTACAATATCGGTGTTCCTGAGTATGGATACTATGACGAAGTTTTCAACTCTGACGACGAAGCGTACGGTGGTTATGGCATTACAAATGGACACAGAATCAAAGCTAATGACAAGCCAATGCACGATTCAGACTGGAGTATTTGTCTTTCAATACCTCCAATGAGCGCAATGTTCTTTAAGTGTGTTGAAAAGCTGACTCCACCTAAAAAGCCGGCTAAAAAGACAACTGCTAAGAAGACAACTACTAAGAAAACTGCAGCTAAAAAGACTACTGCTAAGAAACCGGCTGAGAAAAAGACAACAGCAAAAAAGACTACCGCGAAGAAGTCAACTGCAACAAAATCAGCCACAAAAACAACAGCTAAAAAACCTGCCACAAAGAAAACAACCACAAAAGCAGATACAAAGGCTGACAAGGAGAAAGCAGAGTCAAAAGAATAAGAATAATATGCTGACGCATTTATTTTATATCTCCTCCTAAAGCGACCCCTCAAAAAGGGGTTGCTTTTTTGTCTTATTCACTTTTCCCTCTGCAAACCAACAGTTGCTTGACAATATTTTTATTTAGTGTTTAAATAGTTTTGTGGGTAAAAATGCTAATATAAGTATGGTATATGGAAATCTTTTGATATATTTTGCGTGATTTAGGTTGTGTAGCCCAATGACACACCCTTATGACCAAAATAAAATCAAAAGAATCCGGAAATTAATCGTATATTGGCACAAGGAGGGATTTTATGATTTATGTTGAAAATCTTAGAAAAGAATTTAAGAAAACCATTAAAGAGCCTGGTATTAAGGGCAGTGTAAAATCCCTGTTCAATCCGAAAAAAGAGATAGTAAAGGCGGTTGACGGAATATCCTTTGATGTTCCCATGGGAGAAATTTTGGGATTTATCGGTCCCAACGGAGCCGGAAAAAGCACAGTTATAAAAATGCTCACAGGTATTCTCACACCAACAGAGGGCAAGTGCGAAATTAACGGTCAAATCCCGTATGAAAACCGCAAAAAGTATGTAAAAGAGATTGGTGTGGTATTCGGCCAGAGGACACAGCTTTGGTGGGACCTTGCACTTCGTGAAACCTATGCCGTGTTAAAGGAAATTTACGAGGTGCCTGACAAGGAATACCACGAAAGAATGGAATTTTTAAACGAGGTCCTTGACCTTGAGTCCTTTATAACCAGTCCTGTTCGTACATTGTCACTTGGTCAGAGGATGAGAGCCGACATTGCAGCCTCTATGCTACATAACCCTAAGGTTCTGTTCCTTGATGAACCGACTATCGGACTTGATGTTGTTGTTAAGGATAACATACGAAAGGCTATTCAAAAGATTAACGCAGAGCAAGGCACAACTGTCATTTTGACTACCCACGATTTATCCGACATTGAGCTACTCTGCAAAAGAATAGTAATGATTGACAAAGGAAAACTGGTCTATGATGGCCAGATTAACAACCTT
>JAXESA010000169.1:0-2519 GCA_034116205.1 Ruminococcus sp.
GGGAGGTTTTAGTTTACAGATAGCCTTCCTCAGAAGAGGAAGGTGGCACGCTTGCGTGACGGAAGGAGAGAAAAACTATCCTCTTTATCTCATTTTGTCTTTAGGTGATAGTGAGGTTATATGTTCTGACTCATACTTTATCATCTAAAGACATAATGAGCTATATCGACTGCTTTTTCACTCCCTCAGTCGCCTTTGGCGACAGCTTTTCCGGCGAAAACGGCAAACCCTTTGCCCCGTTGGGGCATTTCCCTTAGCAAGGGAATACCTCATCCGAGGGAGCCTTGTTAGGCTGATAATTTTTGTTTCATATAATTTCTTGAAAAAATTTTCAAAAAAATTTTTCAAAAATCTGTCCCATTTTTTCATTTACTCTTGTTGTATATAATGTGAAAACAATTTATAATACAATTATGGCTTGTTTTCTGAATTTTTAGGGCTTGTTTAATAAATAGCGGAAAAATATACGCTTTTCTGGGCGTTTCGTCATTTATTAAACAAGACATAGTTAGGAAGGGAAAAATTATGAAAAAACTAATATCAATTCTACTCACCATTGTTACACTTCTTTCGGCTTTAGCGGTAATGCCAACCGCAGGTGCAGAAACAAGTTCGTCAAAAAAAACAACATACATACCCGAAAGACTTGTTTATTCAAACAAATACGGTACTACTTATTTTATTGGAAAAAGCTTAGTGGCAAAGTCCGCAAATGGAGAAAAGGTAACTCTGTTAAAGTATAAAAAATCAGATGTATCACCTAACATAAATTTTTATATGCGAGGTAAAAAGGTAGTTTATTATGACTTAGACACAGAGGAGCTATATTCAATAGGGATTGACGGAAAAAACAAAAAGAAACTTGGAACACAAATAAACGCATTTCTTGGCGGTTACGGTGATGATGTAATTGCTTATATTTACGATAAAGGAATATACAAGATTAATTCTGATGGCAAAAAAATTAAACTGTTTGGTTCAAAAAAAGATGTTAATATAGTTTATCTTTTTGGCGGAAAGGTTTATGTAAACTATTGGTCAAGAAATTGGGATAATTCTAAGCCACGAAAATTCACTGTGTATGACCTTAAAACAAAGAAAACAAGTACTGTCAAAATGTATGACTATGTTATAGGACGAAATCATATGTACTATAAGAACAGTAAGAATTTTCTTGTTCAGGTGGATAAAAACGGAGTAAAACAAGCTGTTGGAAGTAATGTTGAGTATATTGATGCTGTGAATAACGGAGCAACTATTGTGTACTCAAAACTTTTGAATGCAGGGAAAAATGACGATGATAGAATGTTTTACAGAAAGACAAAAGGTTTAAAAACTGTTGAACTTTGCAAACAGTCCGATATCTATGAGAAAGTTAAATCAATAGTAAAAAACAGCAAAAAATATGATATGGACACAATTTCAGATTATTGTATAAGACACGATACTATAGGCAAAAATAATGTTTATTTTACGGTAAGCGTTGGAAATGAAGAGGAAACCTTTGAAACAATGATTATTCCCGTAAACTTAACCACCGGCAAAATCGGAAATGCCGTGACAACAATAAAGGGATATATTTATAATTTGGCATATGATAATGGCTATGTTTATTATGAATCAGGAGCAGATGTGTGGGATGATTGTGATGATCCATGGGATGGTGATTCATGGGTTTGGGATTATGGAAGAATAAAAGCGTCATAAAAATAATCAAAGAAAGACTTGGGAAACCGAGTCTTTTTTTCAGGCTACATCGGACGAGCAATGTTGTCTACTTAAAGAAGTACGAAAGGTGTAGGTATTTGGGGTTACAAACAGCCTCCCTCAGACGAGGGAGATGGCACGGCTTTAGCCGTGACGGAAGGAGGGAAAAAGTGTTCTCTTTATCTATTTTTGTCTTTAGAGGATAGTGCGGTTATATGTTCTAACTCATACTTTGTTATTTAAAGGCAAAGAAAGATATATTGACTACTTTTTCACTCCCCCAGTCGGCATAGCCGACAGCCCCCTCATCCGAGGGAGCCTTTGTTACAGATAGCCACTCATCCGAGGGAGCCTTTGTTTCACAGGCATTTCCTTTGATAGTAATTTGAAACTTCAGAACATCTCAAAAGTCACCCCCAATTTTATTGACTAACGGTGAAATATTAAGTATAATGTAAGTTGGATTTTAAATGAAATACTTTTTATTTTGTTTTGGGAGAAGAGAGAAATGATTTTACAGGAGAATTTCAGAAGTGTTGAGCCTTATGTTCCCGGTGAACAGCCAAAGGACAACAATGTTATCAAGCTGAATACTAACGAAAATCCCTATCCGCCCTCACCCCTTGTTACAGAGGTTTTGAACGGTGTATCGGGCAATGATTTTCGCAAGTACCCCGACCCTGATGTTTCCGACTTGGTGTCTGCACTTGCTAACTATCACGGAGTTGACAATGAAAATGTCTTTGTTGGCGTTGGCTCTGACGATGTCCTTGCAATGTGCTTTCTCACCTTTTTCAACAGCGGAAAGGAAA
>JAXESA010000170.1:0-2926 GCA_034116205.1 Ruminococcus sp.
CTTTAGCCACAAGGCTATGACAGACTCTATTAATGATGGGTACGAATTTTACTTTGTAAAGCTGGGTAAAGAAAATATCGGCTTTATTGCCATTCACCCCGAAGAGGAAAAGCTGTTTTTAAGCAAGCTGTACCTTGCCAAAAATCACCGTGGCAGGGGATACGCAAGTCGTATGATGGACTTTGTAAAGGAGCGAACCGTAAAAAAGGGACTCTCTAAAATCTACCTCACCGTTAACAAGTACAACACCCACACCATTGATGTCTATAAGCACCACGGTTTTATTGTGATTAAAAGTGCAAAGTTTGACATTGGCAAGGGGTACATTATGGACGACTATGTAATGGAGCTTTCTATTTAGTACTTACCCATAGGCTCCCCTGTGTAAGGTATTCCCTTGCTAAGGGAAATGCCCCAACGGGGCAAAGGGTTTGCCGTTTTCGCTAGAAAAAGCTGTCGCAAAGCGACTGAGGGGTTGTAAACTTTTCTCTTAATCCTACTACGTCTTTAGAAGTTCTTGGTACTAAAGCTCCTATCAAAATATTTTCTAAAAACATTTATTTTGTTGCACTTTATGATGTATAATGGTAAAGTAATATATGGTTCTAACATTGTTTGAGATAAAAAACATATACAAAGGGGAAATAAATATGAGGATAGAAAAGACTTTTGAAAACAACACACTCACCTTAGTGCCACAGGGTAGGCTGGATTCTATAACTTCCCCTGAGCTTGAATCAGCCATTGAGGACAGCATTGGTGACGCAACAAGCCTTGTCCTTGATATGAAGGATTTGGAGTACATATCCTCGGCAGGACTTAGGGTTCTTTTAAAGGCACAAAAGATGATGAACAATAGGGGCAAAATGAAAGTTCTCAATGTTAACGACACCGTAATGGAAGTCCTGGAAATGACAGGCTTTGTTGATATGCTGACTATCGGATAATTAAGGGTGACAAATATGAAGCTTTATCTACCGCTTATAGCAACTTCTCTCTTCCCTGTGCTATGCACTATGCTGATATATTTTGCAGAGAAAAAAACAGCCTTTAAAAAACTCCCCTATATGGCAAGACAGGCTGTTATCGGTGTGGTTTTCGGTGGGATTGCCATACTTTCCACCACCTTTGGCATAGACCTTGGAGGAGCAGAGGTGAACACCCGTGACGCCTCAATCCTTTCTGCCGGATTGGTATTTGGCGGTCCTGCGGGAATAATTGCAGGTTTCATCGGGGGAATACACCGTTACATAATCACCCTTTGGGGCATTGGTGAATACACAGGTCTTGCCTGTGCAATTGCCTCGGTGGTTGCCGGACTTCTTGCCGGATGTATGCGAAAAATCATCTTTGACAACAAAATGCCAAACTGGGTTTATTCCCTATCCCTTGCTGTTACAGCAGAATCTCTCCATATGCTCCTTGTTTTTATCACAAATATGGGGGATATTTACACCGCCTTTGAATATGTAAGTCAATGTGCTTTCCCAATGACAATATGCACAGGACTGTCGGTGACGGTTTCTGTAATCCTTGTTACCCTATTCAGCAAGAAAAAAACTCCTCTTATGCCCAAAAGAAAAAATATTAACCGTATCTTTCACTCACGACTTTTCGCCTGCTTTTTCATTATCTTTGCCCTCTTTTGCACATTTACAGTTTCGGCAAGCAAGCAAATTGCTGTTGAGGACACAAGCTATCTCCTTAATGTCAACCTAAAAGACATCAAAAACAGCATTGATGAAATTGAAGAAAAGAATATTTCCGAAAAGGAAACATTAAGTCAGATTTCATCAATCGCCTACAACCGGCATATCGGCGAGGGCGGATGTATCATCATATGCGACAAAAAAGGGAAAATCATCAGCGACAGCGACGGTCATAACGGAGAATATCTTTCACTTTACGGTATAGATATTAATAACATAGGAATATTGCCGGGAGAGCTTTTCGAGAGAATTATCCACGGACAGAACTCCTACTGTATTTACAACAAAGCAGATGACTACCTTATTGTTGCTACCTTACCTTTAGAGGAGGCAATAATCTCCCAAACCCTTACAATATACTCCTTTATCCTTATGGAAGTAATAATCTTTTCCGTTTTACTGTTCCTCATATACTACACCATAAAAAGGGTTATTCTTGACAACATACTAAGGATTAATACTTCCCTTGGCAAAATCACAGGAGGCGACTTAAACGAAAAGGTAAATGCCCATAGTGCAGAGGAATTTTCTTCTCTTTCACAGGACATTAACAAAACTGTTGACACCCTAAAGGGATATATCGCACAGGCAGAGGCACGAATTGACAAGGAGCTGGAATTTGCAAGGCAGATTCAGCACTCCGCTTTGCCATCTGTTTTTCCGCCATACCCCAACAGACAGGACTTTGAAATTTTCGCCTCAATGCACACCGCAAAAGAGGTTGGCGGAGATTTTTACGACTTTTATATCCTGGGTGAAAACCGCCTTGCAATCCTTATTGCAGATGTTTCAGGCAAGGGAATACCGGCGGCTATGTTTATGATGACTGCCAAAACACAGATTAAAGGACTGGTTGAAAGCGGTCTTGAGGTTAGTGAGGTGCTAACGCAGGCAAACAACAGGCTTTGCGAAAATAACGAGGCAGGAATGTTCCTCACCTGTTGGCTTGGTATTCTTGACCTTGAAACAGGTATTTTACAGTATGCAAATGCAGGCCACAATCCCCCTGTGTTGTGCCACGGTGACGGAAAATATCAGTACCTTAATTCAAAGCCAAACTTCATCCTTGCAGGAATTGAGGATATTCCCTACCGTTCCTTTGAATTACAGCTAAATCCCAACCACCGTATTTTCCTTTACACAGACGGAGTGACAGAGGCTACAAGCAGAGAAAATCAGCTTTTTGGTGCAGACAGACTCCTTGACAGCCTGAACCG
>JAXESA010000171.1:0-4807 GCA_034116205.1 Ruminococcus sp.
GATTTCTCCAACAAAACCCAGGTCATCACCAGTCACCAGTTTTTCAGCCATAAGCATATTTCCGTCAAGACCGCAAAGACCAACCGCCTTGCCGCCTGCATGGTTAAGGTGCTGTGTCAGACTTTTGTTAACCTTACCTGCAAGCACCTGCTGAACAATCTCCATTGTGTCGGAGTCTGTCACTCTCATTCCGTTGACAAACTTACTTTCTATACCTACTCTGTTAAGCATTGAGGAAATCTCAGGACCTCCCCCATGCACCAGTACAACATTGACGCCAACAAGCTGCATAAGCACAATATCGCTCATTACGGCAGCCTTTAGCTCCTCGTTAAGCATTGCATTTCCGCCGTACTTTACAACAACGGTTTCTCCTGCATATTTTTGAATATATGGCATTGCCTGAGTTAGCACCTTGGCTGTTAAATTACTGTCCATTTCTTCATCTTCTCTCTATTCCTGCATTATGGCCAGGACATTGCTGTGGATTTCAAGGAATTTTTCAGTCACCTTAAAACACAGCAACATCCCCACCTGTATAGTCTGATTAAATTAAATCAGGTTCTGTACTCACCGTTGATTTTTACATAGTCATATGTCAAATCGCATCCGTAAGCCTCGGCCTCGGCATTTCCGTCGCCAAGTTCTATGGCGATTGTTATGCTATCCTCTGAAAGAACTTTCTTTGCCCATTCTTCGTCAAAACCAACTCCTGCACCGTTTTCACACACAAGGAGCTCACCGATTTCGCTTACAAATGTAACCTTAACCTTTGTTACATCAACATTCATTCCGCTATATCCGATAGCGCAAAGGATCCTTCCCCAGTTGGCATCCTCTCCAAAAATAGCTGTTTTAACAAGGGATGAGCCGATGACTGTCTTTGCAATTCCAACAGCATCCTTTTTGCTCTTTGCACCCTTCACATTACAGATAAGTAGCTTGCTTGCACCCTCACCGTCGGCGGCAAGCTTTTTTGCAAGTGACTTACAGGCCTCCTTCAGTGCAGATACAAATGTTTTGTAGTCCTCATTTTTCTCTGTAATCTCCTTGTTGCCGGCAAGACCGCTTGCCATAATTGCAAGTGTGTCGTTGGTGGAGGTATCACCGTCAACAGAAACCATATTAAAGGTATCCTCAACAACCTCTTTTAGTGCCGACTCAAGCATTTCGGAACTGATTGACGCATCGGTAGTTACAAAAGAAAGCATTGTACCCATATTGATGTGAATCATACCGCTGCCCTTTGCAATTCCCCCTATGGTAACTGTTTTTCCGTCCAAGGTAAGCTCCATAGCCATTTCTTTCTTTACGGTATCGGTTGTCATAATAGCCTCGGCGCAGTCTGTTCCGCCCTCTTTGCTCATTTCTTTTTTCATCATATAGAGCTTTTGCTCAAAGGGTTCAAGTCGCATTGGCACACCGATAACACCTGTGGATGCAACAATAACATCACTGTAGTCAATCCCAAAGGTTGATGCACACAGCTTGCACACATCCTCGGCAACTTTTACTCCGTTTGAGGTGCAGGCGTTTGCGTTTCCGCTGTTGGCAACAATAGCCTGTGCCTTACCGTTCTTAAGATTTTCCTGTGTAACAAGAATTGAAGCGGACTTAACAAGGTTTTTTGTATAGACGGCGGCGGCATTGCACACCTTGTCGCATTTCACCATCATAATATCCTTTTTAGTGGTGTTGCCTTCTTTGATTCCTGCACAGATTGCGGCTCCTGTAAATCCCTTTGGTGTTGTTACAGTTCCATCAATAAACTTATAATCCATAACTATACCTCTCTTTATATTAAATTTTATGCAAAAATAAAGTTACTAAATAAATACTAAAAAGCAGGTGGAACGATTTCAAGTCCTGTTTTTTCGTCAAGACCAAAAATTATGTTCATATTCTGAATAGCCTGTCCTGCGGCGCCCTTTACCATATTGTCAATGGCGGAAACAGCCACAAGCAAATTTGCCCTTAAGTCAAGGTGGAGGGAAATATCACAGAAGTTGCTGTACTTTACATTGTGAATATCGGCAACCTGACCCTCGTCAAGCAGTCGGATAAAATATTCTCCCTTGTAAAAGTCCTTGTAAACCTTTCTAAGCTCCTCCATTGTAATATTCTTCTTAAGTGGAGCGTAGCAAGTTGCAAGAATACCTCTGTTAACAGGCAAAAGGTGAGGAACGAAAGTGATTGTCACCTTTTCATCGGCAAAGGAAGAAAGTGTCTGCTCAATTTCGGGAGTGTGGCGGTGAGAGGCAACCTTATACGGGTGAAAGCCCTCGTTGAGCTCAGGGTAGTGATTGCCCTGAGAAAGTCCTCTACCTGCTCCTGTCACACCGCTTTTGCAATCGCAGATAATACCCTTTGTGTCAATTATTCCTGCATTAAGAGCCGGTACAAGGGCAAGGGGTGAACAGGTGGTGTAGCAACCCGGATTTGCGATGATTTTCGCACCCTTTATTTTGTCACGATAGAACTCAGGCAAACCGTAAACAGCCATCTCGTGAAGCTCCTTGTGGATGTATTCACCGTTGTACCACTCTTTGTATTCCTCTTCACTTTTCAGTCTGAAATCAGCGCCAAGGTCAATGAACACCTTTCCGCTGTCGTAACACTTTTTTGCAAGCTCCTGACTTAACCCGTGGGGCAGTGCGGCAAATACAACATCTGACTTCTGCACAACATCGTCTGCATTTTCGCAAACCATATCGTTGATATTTAGATAGCTTTTATATACATCACTTAACTTTTGACCCTCAAAGCTGACGGAGCTGATTGCAGCAACCTCCGCCTGTGGGTGAGTAGTGATAAGCCTTACAAGCTCTGCTCCTGCATAGCCTGTTGCACCTATTATTCCAACCTTAATCATAATTAATATACCTCAATTTTCCTAATCATTTCCTCTGCCTGAGCCAAAACATTCTTTGGCGCAGGACCACCAAAAGAGGTTCTGTCGGCTACGCACTTTTCAAGGTTGATAGCCTCATACACACCCTCATCAAATGTTGGGTGAACATTCTTGTATTCCTCCAAAGGCAAATTTTCCAAATCCGTGCCAAGGTCAATGCACCTTGCAACCAAAGCACCTGTTGCCTTGTAAGCATCACGGAAAGGCACACCCTTTTTGGTGAGGTAATCTGCACAGTCGGTTGCATTGATAAATCCGCCAGCGGCGGCATTTCTCATTTTATCCTTAAGAACAGTCATTGTATCAAGCATAGGAGTAAAGGAGATAAGGCACATCTTTACAGAATCAACTGCATCAAAAATAGCCTCCTTGTCCTCCTGCATATCCTTGTTGTATGCAAGGGCTATACCCTTCATTGCAGTTAAGAGGCTCATTGTGTCGCCAAATACTCTTCCGCTTTTTCCTCTGACAAGCTCTGCAATGTCGGGGTTCTTCTTCTGTGGCATAATTGATGAGCCTGTTGAAAATGCGTCGTCAAGCTCAACAAACTTAAACTCCCAACTGCACCACATAATCATTTCTTCGGAAAATCTTGAAAGATGCACCATAATAATTGACAAGTCACTTGCTATTTCAAGGCAATAGTCCCTGTCAGAAACACCGTCAAGGGAGTTGTTTGTCGGACAATCAAACCCTAAAAGTGATGATGTCATATGTCTGTCGATTGGATATGTAGTACCTGCAAGGGCACAGCTTCCAAGTGGGTTAACATTCATTCTCTTTTTGCAATCCTTAAGTCTTGATAAATCCCTAAGGAACATTTCACCATAAGCCAAAAGGTGATGTCCAAAGGTTATAGGCTGAGCCCTCTGAAGGTGGGTGTAGCCCGGCATTACTGTGTCGTAGTATTCCTTAGCCTTTGATGCAATTACCTTGATTAAGTCTTCAAGGAGGGTGATTATCTCCTCTACCTCTTTTCTAAGATACAACTTAATGTCAACAGCCACCTGGTCATTACGGCTTCTTGCGGTGTGGAGTCTTTTTCCGTCGTCACCGATTCTTCTTGTCAGTTCGCCCTCAATAAATGTGTGAATATCCTCACACTCCATATCAAACTGCAACTCACCGCTTAAAAGGTCATCAAGGATACCCTTAAGACCGTTAATTATGTTTTCTGATTCCTCTTTTTTGATAATGCCTGTTTCGCCAAGCATTGTTGCGTGGGCTATTGAACCCTCAATATCCTCTTTGAACATTCTTGAGTCAAAAGAGATTGAGGAATTGAAATCGTTGGTTGTTTTTGAAAGAGATTTTTTAAATCTACCCTGCCATAACTGCATTGTTTACACCTCGTAATATAGCAAATAATATAAATTTATGCGTCAAAAAGTCCTGCTGAACATATTCTTAAAAAACGACATAAAGCCCGCAAGTATCCTGCGGACTTTAATATCTCAAATAAAGACTTATAAATTATTTAATAAAGCCTTTCTTAGCACGAACCTTGATTGGCAGACCAAAGAGATTGATAAAGCCTGCACTGTCGTTCTGGTCGTAAACTTCGTCTTCATCAAATGTAGCAATATCTTCGTCGTACAGTGAATATGGAGAAGTAACACCTGCGTCAATAATGTTACCCTTGTAAAGCTTGAGCTTAACATCACCTGTAACAACTGTGTTAACCTGGTCAACAAATGCTGACAGTGCTTCCCTAAGGGGTGTGTACCACTGACCGTAATATACAAGCTCTGCAAAACGGTTGGAAACAAGCTCCATATAGTGGAATGTATCCCTGTCAAGTGTAAGCTCTTCAAGCTTTTTATGTGCATAGTATAGGATAGTACCGCCCGGTGTTTCATAAACCCCACGGCTCTTCATACCTACAAGTCTGTTTTC
>JAXESA010000172.1:0-23600 GCA_034116205.1 Ruminococcus sp.
GTTGTAATATTTCCCTCTTCGTCCTTTTCACAGCCTGTACAGGTTACAAGGTATGCAGACTTCAGCCTTACCTCGTTACCCGGGTACAGCCTTTGGTACTTCTTTACAGGCACTTCCATAAAGTCGTCACTTTCGATATAACATTCACGAGAGAATGTGATTTCCCTCTCTCCGTCCTCCGGGTGATTAGGGTTGTTTTCCACAGTAAAGGTTTCGGTTTTGCCCTCTGGATAATTGGTGATTACCAGCTTAATCGGTCTTAACACACCCATCAGTCTTTGTGCCGAGTCGTTAAGGTCATTCCTCAGACAATGCTCCAAAAAGCTGTATTCAACAGTGGAGTTTACCTTTGCAACGCCGATTTGCTCGCAGAAATCCCTAATGGACTTTGGTGTGTAGCCACGCCTTCTCAGTCCGCAAAGGGTAGGCATTCTTGGGTCGTCCCAACCGTCAACATAGCCCTCTTCAACAAGTGTCCTCAGTTTTCTCTTGCTCATAACAGTGTTGTTTATGCCAAGCCTTGCAAACTCAATCTGCCTTGGCTTTGATGGACTGGAAATATTCTCAATAACCCAGTCATAAAGTGGTCTGTGGCTTTCAAATTCCAATGTGCAAAGTGAGTGCGTAATTCCCTCAATGGCGTCCTCAATAGGGTGTGCAAAGTCGTACATCGGGTAAATGCACCAGGCGTCCCCTGTTCGGTGGTGGTGCATATGGTTAATGCGGTAGATAACAGGGTCACGCATATTAAAGTTACCGGAGGCAAGGTCGATTTTTGCCCTAAGGGTCATACTTCCGTCCTCAAACTCTCCCTCCTTCATACGGCGGAAAAGGTCAAGGCTCTCTTCAATAGGTCTGTCCCTGTAAGGACTTTTTGCAGGAGTTTTAAGGTCGCCCCTGTATTCCCTCATCTGCTCTGCGTTAAGCTCGCAGACGTAGGCTAGACCCTTTTTAATCAGCTCCACAGCATATTCGTACATCTGTGGAAAATAGTCGGAGGCATAGTAAAATCTGTCGCCCCAGTCAAAGCCAAGCCACTTGATGTCCTCTTTGATTGCGTCAACATATTCAACATCCTCTTTTGTAGGATTGGTGTCGTCCATACGCAGGTTGCAAATACCACCATATTTTTCGGCTGTACCAAAGTCAATGCAAATTGCCTTTGCATGTCCTATATGCAAATATCCGTTTGGTTCAGGTGGAAATCGTGTGTGTACGGTTTTTCCTTCATATTCTCCACCGGGTGCAATATCCTCGTCAATAAAAGTGTGGATAAAGTTACCCGCCATTATTTCTTCGTTGTTCTTTATTTCCTCTGCCATAATGCCCCTCACCTAAAAAGTTATATGTACGCTAATTATATCACAAATACAGAATTTTTCAATATATATCTATTTTATCCTATTTTAAACCGCTATATTACAGTATGAACAATGTGATTTTGGCTTTTTAAGGAATAAAACCAAAAATTATTTTTGCATTTTGCCCATAAAAATGGCTAAAGTATTGTTGAAATATACAAAATTGCTTAAAGACACTTTACTGATTTAAAGCAAAGTGGTAAAATCTATTTGTTTAAATTTAATAATTCTTTGAGGAGGAATTAACAATGAAAAAATTAATCGCACTGTTGTGTGTAGTTGCAATGGCTATCGGAATTACAGCCTGTGGCTCAAGTGACAGTAAAAAAGAAGAATCAAAAACATACAAAATCGGTATTTGTCAGTTGGTTCAGCACGAAGCTTTGGACACAGCCACAAAGGGTTTTAAGGATTATCTTACAGATAAGCTTGGCGACAGAGTTGAATTTGACGAACAGAACGCTTCCGGTGAGGCAACAAACTGTTCAACAATCTGTAACCAGTTTGTAAGCGAAAACGATGACCTTATTATGGCAAATGCAACACCTGCTTTGTCAGCAGCTGTTTCCGCAACAAAGGAAATTCCTATTTTGGGAACATCAGTAACAAGCTACGGTGTAGCACTTGGAATTGACGGCTGGAAAGGTGGCGCAGTAGGCGGTAATGTTTCCGGTACAAGCGACCTTGCTCCACTTGACGAGCAGGCAGCAATGGTAAAAGAAATTTTCCCTGATACTAAAAATGTTGGTATTGTTTACTGCTCAAGCGAACCAAACTCTAAATATCAGTCAGAGGTAATAACAGATCACTTCAAGGAGTTGGGTATCTCAACTAAAGAATACACATTCTCTGACTCAAATGATGTGGCATCAGTTACAAAGGCAGCTTGTGCAGACAGCGATGTTCTCTATATTCCAACAGATAATACAGCCGCTTCTTGCGCAAAGGCTATCAATAATATTGCACTTAAGGCTAAGGTCCCAATCATTGCAGGCGAAGAGGGCATTTGCTCAGGCTGTGGTGTTGCAACACTTTCAATCAGCTACTATGACCTTGGTCAGAAGACAGGCGAAATGGCTTACAACATCCTTGAAAAGGGTGAGGATATTTCTAAGATGGAAGTTCAGTCTGCACCAAAGTTCACAAAGAAGTATAATGAAGAAATCTGCAAGACCTTAGGCGTAGAGATTCCTGAGGGATATGAGAAGATTGAGGTAAAATAATCAGCAACTTGACTCAAGATTGCTTGAATAATAAAAACTTAAGTTTTAATGCTGGTGGGCAACGCAGTGGTTCTGTGTTGCCCAAGCATTATGTAAGCTCAAAGGTGTATAAATGTATTTATATAACATAGTGTCATAAAAAACTTGGTACTAAATACATTTATATGCTTTTGAGCGTAGAATGGAGAAATGTTATGGATTCTTTAATGTCATATTTTAGCTCGCTGAACCCATTAAATCTCCTTAATAATCTCCCGGGTGCAATAGCACAGGGTATTATTTGGGGAATAATGGCACTTGGCGTTTACATCACCTTCAGATTGCTGGATGTTGCCGACCTTTCTGTTGACGGCACATTTGCAACAGGCGGAGCAGTTACAGTTATGCTAAGGCTGGCCGGAATGCCAATATGGGCTTGCCTGTTGGTTGCTGTTCTGGCCGGTGTAATTGCGGGAACAATAACAGGTTTTTTACATACAAAGCTGGGAATTCCTGCAATTCTGGCAGGTATTTTAACACAGCTGGGACTGTACTCAATTAACCTTAGAATTATGGATATGTCTGCAAACACATCCTTTAAGTTTGGGGAAACCGGTCTGTATGTAACCCTGGGCAATATTCCACAGTCAATAATTGTTTCTGCAATTTTTGCAGTTGTAATTATTATTTTGCTGTATTGGTACTTTGGTACAGAACAGGGCTCTGCCCTTAGGGCAACAGGAAGTAACCACAGTATGAGCAGTGCGCAAGGTATCAACATAAACACTATGAAGGTTATCGGACTTGCACTTTCTAACGGTATTGTTGCATTGTCAGGGGGACTTTTTGCACAGTATCAGGGAAATGCAGATATTAATATGGGTCGTGGTGCTATTGTTATCGGTCTTGCGGCTGTTATCATAGGCGAAGTGCTTGGTATGGCATTTTTGGGTAAGAGGCTCAACTTTGTGTGCAAGCTTTTGTTTGTAATTGTTGGCGGTATTGTTTACTACATTGTGTTGTCCATAGTTTTGTGGCTAAAGCTGGATTCCAACTATCTAAAGCTACTTTCCGCAATAATTGTTGCAATATTCCTCGCTATCCCATACCTTAAGTCACAAAGCAAAAACTCCTTTAAGAAAGCTAAGAAGAAAGGAGAAAAGCAGGATGCTTGAAGTTAACAACATTGAAAAGACCTTTAATCCGGGAACAATAAATGAGAAGAAAGCACTTGACGGTGTTTCACTACACCTTAACCCGGGTGACTTTGTAACAATTATCGGCGGTAACGGAGCAGGTAAATCAACCCTTATGAACGCTATTACCGGTGTTTGGCCGGTGGATAACGGAAGTATTATCCTTGACGGAACAAATGTTACAGGTATGCCTGAATACAAAAGGGCAAAATATATCGGCAGAGTTTTCCAGGACCCAATGATGGGTACTGCTCCCGATATGCAGATTATTGAAAACTTAGCCCTTGCCTACAGAAGGGGCAAAAATAGAACCCTGAAATGGGGCATTACAAAAAAGGAAAGGGAGCTTTACCACGAAAGGCTGAAAATCTTAGGACTTGGCTTGGAGGACAGAATGACCTCCAAGGTTGGACTGCTCTCCGGCGGTCAAAGACAGGCACTAACCTTGCTTATGGCGTCCCTACAACAGCCAAAGCTTTTGCTCCTTGACGAGCATACAGCGGCCCTTGACCCAACCACAGCGGCAAAGGTGCTTGAAATTTCGGAGGAAATTATAAGTGAAAACAACCTTACAGCAATGATGATTACCCACAATATGCACGACGCTATTGCCCACGGCAATAGGCTGATTATGATGAACGAGGGTAAAATCATCTATGATGTTCAGGGAGAGGAAAAGAAAAACCTGACAAAAGCAGACCTTATGGCAAAGTTTGCCGAGATTGCAGGACATCAGGTTGAGTCGGATAAAATGCTATTATCCTGATCTGATAAAAATTCAGAAACCCTTAGGCGGTACAGCTTTGGCTGTGCCGTTTTTGTTAGGGCAGGTTTATTCAATTATAAAAAAACCGGTGAGTTGTGACGATAGAATCACAACTCATCGGCTTTTGTGTATATTTACTCACTATGATTTTTTTGCTGACGAAGTTTTAGATATTTGTTTTTTGTAGCCATTCCGCCCCTTATGTGGCGTTCACATTTGTTGATTTCCAGCACCTTTTTAACCTCTGCGTAAAGAGAAGGATTTATCTTTTTCAGCCGTGAGCTTACATCCTTGTGAACGGTGCTTTTGCTTATTCCGTATTTTTTGGCGGTCTGACGCACAGTGTCACCGCTTTCTGCAATATGTGTTCCCAATGTAACAGCTCGTTCTTCCACAATTCCTTTCACACATTAACCCTCCCTTTAAGGATAGTTAATGATATGCAGGGGATTTTGCGGATAGTACCTTTATTGTACTGAAAGTTTAGCAGAGAATTTTTACTTGCCCTTTAATGTGATTACCGTAACATCAAGGGGATTAAAAAGTCTTGGGATTTTTCTTGAAGTGTTAAGTCCAGCGGAGATTAGCATATTTGCATTTCCGTTTGAGTAATAGCCCTTTGAATATTTTGGCATAAAGCCCTGTTCAGGGGCGTAAACTCCTCCCACAAATGGAATTCTGAAAATTCCTCCGTGGGTGTGACCGCATACCATAAGGTCAATGTTATATTTGTCTAATCCCCACACATAGGTTTCGGGATAGTGGCACATCAGTATGGAAAAGTGACTTTCGTCCTCTTGTTTTAAATATTTTTGAAAAAGCCTGTTTTCCTCATTGTCGTAGTTAGGTGCGTCATAATCAAAGAATGGGTACCTTTTCAGTCCGGCAACGGTGATTTTGTCACCGTCCTCTGTTTTGAAGTCGGTCATTTCATTTACAAGCATTGTGGCACCGGTGCTGTTTATGGCATTTTTAAGGTTTTCAAGATACTTTCCCTTTTGGCTTTCACTAAAGCTCAACTCGTGATTGCCAAGGGAGTAATATACAGGATAATCTTTTGCAATTGTTTTACACAGTGCAACAACACCGGAGTAGTCACCGTTATCGTTATCCACCATATCGCCAAGTATCATAACAAATTCAGGGTTAGCTTTCTTTACTTTTTCTGCCAGTCGGCTGTTATTTTCACCAAAAACTCTGCCCTCGGAGTCGGATATAGCAACAAAGGTTGTCTGACCTTTGATTTTTTCGGTTTTAACTGTATATTCGTTATAGGTCAATATGAAGTTGCTGACTATTATATTTACTGCGAAAAAGATAATTAAGGCAGATAATAAGAGCAGTAAAACTGCCTTTACCTTGTGTTTTTTAAAATACATTTTATCACCTAACCTCATATTATCATTATTTAAAATATTATGCAAATTCTAAACAAATTTATGTGGTGTTGGGGAAAGATTTGTGATATAATATGTTTTAACGATTACAATAGGTAATACTATATTAAGGCAAAGTGTTGGTGCAAAGGGGGAAAAGCTGTGAATGAGCCTTTGGAGATAGAGAGAAAGTGGCTTATAGAGTATCCAAACATTAAGGAACTTTTCAAAATGGAGGGTTACGATTACACAGAAATCTGGCAGACCTATACCGACTATATGGAGCATAATGCCTTTGGCAGAATTCGCAAAAGGGGCAAAAACGATGAATACACCTACACAAAAACCTTTAAAAGGAAGATTTCCGACTTAACCCGTGTGGAGTACGAGGAGGAAATTACAAAGGTGGAGTACGACAAAATTATGAAGTACAGAAAAAAGGGGTATAATACCATAAACAAGTTAAGGCACACCTTTATGTACAAGGGTTTTAAGTACGAGGTGGATGTTTTCCCTTTTTGGAATGACAGAGCTTTTTTGGAGTGCGAGGTTGACAGCGAGGACACGGAAATCCCCATTCCAAGCTGTGTTAAGATAATAAAAGAGGTCAGCTTTGACAGTCGATACAAAAATTCCGTCCTTGCACAACAGATTACAACAGAAAAATTATAAAATTTTTAAATTGAAATTATATACCGTTTATGCGGTGACGTATGGAAGAGAGTTGATAGATTATGAAACTGAGTACATTATACAAAGAGGGCAAAACAGTCCTTTCATTTGAGGTTTTTCCTCCAAAAAAGACAAGCGGAGTTGAAACAGTTTACAGGGCTCTTGATGAGCTTGCCTCACTAAAACCTGCCTACATTTCCGTTACATACGGTGCAGGTGGAACAGAGGCAAATAACACAGCACTGATTGCATCAAAGGTAAAGTCCCTTGGCGTTGAGCCTTTGGCTCACCTTACCTGTGTGAACAACGACAGACAAACTATTGACAAAGAGTTGGAGATTTTTAAGGAAAAGGGAATTGAAAATATCCTTGCTCTCCGTGGCGATATTGTTCCCGACATTGAGCCAAAAAAGGATTTTCTCCACGCAAGCGACCTTTGCGAGTACATTCAGCAAAGGGGAGATTTTGAGCTTGCAGGTGCCTGTTACCCCGAAATGCACCTTGAGGCGAATTCAATGGTAGAGGATATTCGCCATCTGAAAACAAAGGTAGAAAAGGGTGCAACTCACCTTATTTCCCAGCTTTTCTTTGACAATTCGGCATTTTACAGCTTTATGGATATGTTAAGATGTGCAGGTATTGATGTTCCTGTTTCAGCGGGAATTATGCCAGTTACAAACAAAAAACAGATTGAACGAATGGTGTCAATGTGCGGTGCAAGCCTGCCTGCAAAATTTTCAAAAATTATGCAGAGATATGAAAATAACCCCGACGCACTTAGGGATGCAGGAATTGCCTATGCTGTGGAGCAGATTGTTGACCTTATGGCAAACGGAGTTGAGGGTATTCACCTTTACACAATGAACAATCCTTATGTTGCAACAAAAATTACGGAAGCGATTGGAAGCTTGTTATGATAACATTGTCATCTCTTGACAGAGCCGAGGCACTCCGCTATATGGGAGGTCACGGTGTAAATCCCGACGATATAACAAAAGCCTTGATGGATAAGGCAGAGGAGGAAATCCTGAAAATCTGCCGACCTGTTTACACCTTTACCGAAATTCCTAAGGACAGTCCTGCCCTTGGTGGTGAGGATATAAGAAAGGTGATAGAAAAAAGCGAAAAGGTTGTGCTGATTGCGGCAACCTTGGGTATATATGTGGATAAGCTGATTCGCAAGTGGCAAATTGCCGATATGGCACAGGCTGTTGTAATTGACTCTATGGCATCAGTTGCCATTGAGCAGTTTATGGACAAAATCGAACTTGAGCTTTCAAAGAGGTACAGCGGTTATTACTTTACCAACCGATTTAGCCCCGGCTATGGAGATTATCCACTTGAAAAGCAAAAGGAAATAATAAAACTTTTGAACACAGAAAAAAAGCTTGGACTTAACCTTACAGAAAGTCTTATGCTCAACCCCACAAAGTCGGTGACAGCGGTTATCGGCATGGGAAAAGAAGAGATTAAGGAAAAAAGCTCCTGCACATCAAAGTGTTCAAGGTGCAAAAACAAAAATTGTCCTTACAGGAGGGCGGAATAATGGATTTTAATTCACTTTTAAAGAAAGAATTTATTATATATGACGGTGGGATGGGCACAATGCTCCAAAAGCGTGGACTTAAAATGGGGGATAACCCTAATGTGCTTAGTATCACCCACCCACAGACCATTGTTGATGTCCACAGGGAATATGTAGATGCAGGCAGCGACATAATCTGTGCAAATACATTTTCAGCAAACAGACACAAGCTGGAGGGTACAGGCTACGGTGTAAAGGAGATTGTAAGCTCTGCCATTGACTGCTGTAAAAAGGCAGTTGAGGGAACAGACACATTAATTGCCCTTGATGTTGGGCCTATCGGTCAGCTCCTTGAGCCAAACGGTACTCTTACCGTTGAAGAGGCATATGATATATTCAAGGAAATTATAACAGCTGACGACAGATATGATGTTATAGCTATTGAAACTATGACCGATTTGCTGGAGATGAAAACAGCTCTCCTTGCTTGTAAGGAAAACAGCAACAAGCCTGTACTTTGTACAATGAGTTTTGAGGAGAACGGAAGAACTTTTCAGGGTGTTTCACCAAGTGCCATGGTGCTTACCCTTGAGGGGCTTGGTGCTGACGCAATAGGTCTCAACTGTTCACTTGGTCCTGACGAAATTGAGCCTATGCTAAGGGAGATTTGCAAAAGGTGTAATACTCCCGTTATTGCAAAGCCAAACGCAGGACTTCCCGACCCTGTAACAAACACCTACACAATGGGCGCAGAGGAATTTGCAAAGAAAATGGCGGAGCTTTCCTCATTGGGAGTAAAAATTTTAGGCGGTTGCTGTGGTACAACACCTGAGTTTATAAAAAAGCTAAAGGATGAACTAAAGGACAAAACCTACAAGAAGAATGTTCACCCATATGTGACAGGAGTTTGCTCGGGAACAGCAGTTGTAAATGTTGACCAGCCGAGAATTATTGGAGAAAGAATTAACCCGACAGGGAAAAAACTGTTTAAACAGGCACTTGTGAACAACGATATGGACTACATTTTGTCACAGGCTATCAGTCAGGCAGAGGACGGAGCCGAAATCCTTGACATAAATGTAGGACACCCCGAAATAGACGAAAAAGAAATGATGGTTAAGGTTGTTAAGGCTGTACAGGGCGTTGTTGACTTGCCTTTACAGCTTGACTCCACAAAACCTGAAGTCCTTGAAGCAGGACTTAGGGTATATAACGGACGAGCAATAGTCAACTCCGTAAACGGAGAAGAAAAGAGCCTTAATGAGATTTTGCCTATTGTTGCAAAGTACGGCGCTACTGTTGTAGGACTTACCTTGGATGAGGACGGAATCCCCGAAACAACAGAAAAGCGACTTGAAATTGCCGATAAAATCATTTCAAGAGCAAAATCCTATGGAATCAGGGAAGAGGATATTTACATCGACTGCCTGACACTTACCGTTTCGGCACAGCAAAGCGGTGCTGTTCAAACCTTGGAGGCGCTTGAAAGGGTTAAGGAAAAGTATAATGTAAAAACTGTTTTAGGTGTCAGCAATATTTCCTTTGGACTTCCCCAAAGACCACTTGTCAACCAAACATTCCTTACAATGGCTTTGGAGCGTGGACTTGACTTGCCTATTATCAACCCCGGTGTGTTTGGTATGGCAGGTGCTGTCCGTTCCTTTAGAGTGCTAAAGGGATATGACGAGGAAAGCCGTGACTACATTTCAAAGTACAGCGATTACGTTGTGGAAACTGTAAGCCAAAGCCACCAGGATACCTTGGGCGAGGCGGTAATGAAAGGGCTTAAAAAGGAATGTCACGACATTACCCTTAAAATGCTTGAAAATACCGACCCTATGGAAATTATAGACAAAGAGCTTATTCCGGCACTTGACAGGGTTGGCTCCTTGTTTGAACAGGGCAAGGTGTTCCTGCCCGGGCTTTTGTCATCAGCCACAGCCGCCCAGCAGGCTTTTGAAATTATTAAGGAAAAGCTTGCGGAAAACAGCAGTGAAAGTGTATCAAAGGGCAAGATTATCCTTGCAACCGTCAAGGGTGATATTCACGATATTGGTAAAAATATTGTCAAGGTACTCCTTGAAAACTACGGATATGATGTTATAGATTTAGGCAAGGATGTTGAACCGTCCTTGGTTGCGGAAACCGCAAAAAGGGAAAATGTCACCCTTGTTGGACTATCGGCGCTTATGACTACAACCCTTAAAAGTATGGAGGACACCATAGCCCTCATTCACCAAACACCGGGACTTGAAAACACACAAATTTTCGTTGGCGGTGCTGTTCTCACACAGGAGTATGCTATGAAAATCAAGGCTGACTATTACTGCAAAACAGCGGCAATATCCGTTGAAACAGCACGAAAGGTATTTGGAAATTAAAGTGATTTAATCAATTTTTCCTTAAAATTAAAAGTATAAATGTAAATATGGAAATAATATATTGTGAGAAGTTACAAAAAATCATAGGATAATTTGAGTATTATCATAGAAATGGCTATTTTAATTGACTTTTTTACTATATAGTAATATAATTTATCCGTATAATATTTTGTTTTATTTAACCTATGTTAAATTTATGTTAAAATTTTGAGTGGTATTATGGGAAGACCTAATTTCAGAAAAGTTATGCTTGGCATTGTGGACGCATTTATTATTGCGTTGTGTGGAGTAGTAACCAACTTTATGCTTGAGGCATTTGACTTTCAGACCGGCTTTAAAAGTGTGGTTGAAACACCATATGTGGTGGTTTCAATTATCATAAATGTAATAGTTTGTCTTGTGGCGCTTTGGATTTGCGGAGCCTACAACAAAGCGTGGAGATTTTTTAACATCAAGGATTACTTTGACTGCATTGTTGCAATGTTTTTTGGTGTTGCAGTCAGCACCTTGATTTTGTCACTGCGTTACAACACATTTAACTATGTTTTGCCCTACACCCTAATCAGCGGTGCAATGTCAATTATGGGCATTGTAATGTTCAGGCTTATTTTTAAAAATGCCTTTATTAAAATCAGCGACTCCGAAAGGATGAATCAAGGGGAAAGAACCCTTATTGTAGGTGCAGGTAATGCAGGCCGTATAATTTTAAAAGATATTTTTGCCGCACAAAACGACAGCGGAAATCCATCAAAAAATCTGTTCCCCATTGGCTTTGTTGACGATGAAAGAACACTTCGCAACACAATGGTGGACACCGTAAGGGTGCTTGGCACAACCTACGATATTCCCGAAATTTGTGCAAGTGAAAACATCAGTCTGATTATTTTTGCAATTCCCTCCTGCAGTGAAGAGGACAGAACAAGAATTTTGGATTTATGCTCAAAGACTGAATGTAAAATCAAGATTATCCCACATTTCAGTCAGCTTTTGTTTGACGGTGACGAGGGTAAGCCTCAGCTTTTAAGTCAGGTTAAGGATATAAAAATTGAGGACTTGCTTGGCAGAAAGCCCATTACCTTTGACAAAGCCTCAGTAAAAGACCTTGTTAATAACAAGGTATGTATGGTGACAGGGGGCGGTGGCTCAATAGGCTCCGAGCTTGTTCGCCAAATTGCAAATTACTCACCAAAGCAGATAATTATTGTTGATATATATGAAAATAACGCATACGATATACAGCAGGAGCTTATCCTTGAACACGGGGATAAAATAAATCTTTCCACAGTTATAGCCTCTGTAAGAGATTATGACAAAATGGAGCAGATTTTTAAGGAGTATAAGCCTGATTTAGTATGGCATGCCGCAGCTCACAAGCATGTTCCACTTATGGAAACAGTTCCATGCGAGGCTGTTAAGAACAACATCTTCGGAACATACAATGTGGCAACACTGGCTCAGAAGTATGGAGTAAAAAAGTTTGTTATGATTAGCACCGACAAGGCTGTTAACCCTACAAATGTTATGGGTGCAACCAAAAGGTGTTGTGAAATGATAATCCAGTATATGGACCAGAACACAACCGGTACGGAATTTGTCACAACCCGATTTGGTAATGTGCTTGGAAGTAATGGTTCGGTTATTCCACTTTTCCGTCGTCAGATAGAAAGCGGAAAACCTATCACCGTAACTCACCCCGATATTATCCGTTATTTTATGACAATACCCGAGGCTGTGTCCTTAGTACTTCAGGCTGCCGGCATGGCAAAGGGTGGCGAGATATTTGTTCTTGATATGGGTAAGCCGGTAAAGATTACTACCCTTGCCGAAAACCTTTGCAGAATGTATGGCAAAGTACCATATAAGGATGTGGAAATTAAGTTCACCGGACTTCGCCCCGGCGAAAAATTGTTTGAGGAGCTCCTTATGGACGAAGAGGGACTTAAGCAGACAGCTAACGAAAAGATTTTTATTGGAAATCAAATTGATATTGATAAAGAAAACCTCCTGCGTCAGTTAAAAAATCTCAGGGAATGTGCTGAGAATAATGACGACGACAGGGCAGTAGAACTGTTGGCAGAAATCGTGCCAACATTTGACCATAAACTAAACAAATAAAGTATTGGAGAATAGTTATGTGTGGTATAGTAGGTTATGTAGGACCAAGAGATTGCAGTGATGTACTTGTTTCAGCGCTCACAAGACTGGAATACAGGGGTTACGACTCCGCAGGTATTGCTGTTTTTGAAAATGGTAAAATTGAAGTTGCAAAAACCAAAGGTAGGCTTGCTGACCTTTCAAAAAAGATGGAAGAAGAGGGCAAACCAAAGGGTCACGCTGGTATCGGTCACACCCGTTGGGCTACTCATGGTCAGCCATCGGATATAAATTCTCATCCCCATTCCGGAAAAAGGGTAACTATCGTACATAACGGTATTATCGAAAATTATATTGAACTTAAGGAGTATCTGACTAAAAAGGGTAAATCTTTCTTGTCAGATACAGACACAGAGGTTGTGGCTCAGCTTTTGGACTTAAAGTACAATGGGGATCCACTTGACACAATTCATAATGTAATAAGAATGTTAAAGGGTTCCTTTGCTTTGGGCATAGTCTTTGCCGATTATCCCGATACAGTTTTTGCTGTACGCAGAGAAAGTCCATTGATTGTAGGTGTGGGAGAGGATGAAAGCTTTATTGCCTCTGATGTCCCTGCAATTCTTAACTATACAAGAAAATATTACCTGATGAATCACGACGAAATTGTAAAACTCACTAAAGACGGAATTGAGTTTTACGACAGTCATATGCTTCCTATTACAAAAGAACTTCAAGAGGCTGACTGGGATATGGATGCCGCCGAAAAGGGTGGTTATCCTCACTTTATGATTAAGGAAATTCACGAACAGCCCGATGCTATCAAAAGGACTATTTTGCCGAGAATCCACAATGGTATGCCGGATCTTTCTGAATGTGGCATTACAACTGATAGTATAAAGGATTTTAAAAATATTCACATTGTTGCCTGTGGTACTGCTATGCACGCAGGAATGGTTGGAAAATATCTTATTGAGGGTCTTGCCCGAGTACCGGTAAATGTGGATATTGCATCGGAATTTCGTTATAGAAATCCCCTTGTAGGTGAGGGTGACCTTGTAATTATAATTTCCCAAAGCGGAGAAACAGCCGACAGCAAGGCGGCTATGCTTCTTGCAAAGGAGTATGGTGCAAAAACTCTTGCCATTGTCAACGCAAAGGGTAGCTCCATTGCAAGAGAAGCAGATATGCTAATCTACACTCATGCAGGTCCGGAGATTGCAGTTGCTTCTACCAAGGCATATATGGTGCAAATTGCAGTTATGTACCTGTTTGCATTCCAATTTGCACTTGCCAAGGGAAGAATAACAGAGGACGAGTGTAAAGACCTGTTATCTTCACTTATGGAAGTACCTAATAAGGTAGAGGAAACCCTTGAAAAGGTAGTTGACGACTGTCAGTATGCAGGAAGCAGTCTTGTAAATGCTGATTCTCTGCTGTATATAGGAAGAGGACTGGACTACGCTCTTTCAATGGAGGGTTCCTTAAAGCTAAAGGAAATTTCATATATTCACAGCGAAAGCTATGCCGCAGGTGAGCTAAAGCACGGTACCATATCCCTTATCACAGAGGGTATGCCTGTTATTGCTGTGGCTACTCAAAATGCACTTTTTGAAAAAACCCTTTCAAATGTAAAAGAGGTAAGGTCAAGAGGGGCTTATGTAATCCTTGTTTGCGACGAAGAATGTCATATTGGCAGTGATGTTGCAGACCAGATTATAAGAGTGCCAAAAATTCGTGAAGAGTTAATGCCAATGCTTGCAATTGTGCCATTACAGCTTATTGCCTACTACACATCTCTTCACAGAGGTAACGACATTGACAAGCCAAGAAATCTTGCTAAGTCAGTTACAGTAGAATAAAAGAGTAATATTAAGTCGGGAATTTCTCCCGACTTATGCTTTTTATTATGGAAACCCTGATTAAATCATTTGCACATATTGTGCAGTCAGATTTTTTGGGCAAAAATGGCGGAAAATATGAAAACAAGATGTGTAAAGTGATTTATTCAGTGTTTCCTTAGTATTATTGACAATTATTTTTGTTAAGGTATAATATAGGAAAGATATAGTTAGGAAACACTGATTTAATCAGGGCTTCCTATAGAAAACGAGTTAAACAGGAGAGGTGGGGAATATATGGATATACAATGGCTTCTTGATGCCGGAGTTGTGGCTGTAAGAGTCCTTTTACCCCTTTATGCTATAGTAATTATTTATTCAATATTTGCATCAATGCACAGACACCGCAGACAGCAAAAACCATTGCTCACACTGGAAAATATGGAAACCGGTGAGAAAATACCTGTTTTGTTCTGGGAGAATTCCATCGGCAGAAGTCGTGGAAGTGATATAAGGGTAAACGATCCTGCTGTTTCTCGTGACCATTGTGTTCTTCTCAGAAGACAAGAGGGATGGATGATTACTGATGTGGGAAGTAAGGGAGGAACATATGTAAACGGAGAAAAAATTAAAAGTAATTCTCCGTCAAGGGATGAATCCTTCTTTTCTGGCATCATTTCTTCTTTGAAAGACAATTTTAATAAAGGTATAAAGTTGGTTGATAACACCACGCCTTATAGAACAAAGATACTTATAGATGATGAAATTCAGGTTGGCTCTACTCTGTTCAGAGTGGAACGAGGTGACGAATATGACGAGGAAGTTCGTCCTGACCGATTTTTAAAGAAAATCAGCAACAAAGCCTCTATGAAGCAATACAAGCTGATGATTATGATTACAATATTCCATTTTTTAATGGCAATAGAGGCGTCTTGGGACTACTACGCTAAGGATTTGACCCCCTTTATATACTGCGGAGTTTTTTCCGTTATAAGCTGGGGTTTGTTCTTCGTTTCAACAAGAGTTATTAAAAGGACAAACTTTGAGCTTGAGGCTTTGGCTCTGTTTTTAACAGGACTTGGGCTTATGCTCCAGGTGCGACAATCGGACCGAATGGCAATAATGCAGATTGTTACCGCTTTTGCGGGTATCGTTGCATTTATGGTTATTGTAAAGTTCCTTGAAAGACCCGACTGGGTACAGCGCTTTAGATTTTGGGGTATGATTGCTTCCATTGTACTCCTTGGCTTTAACCTTGTATTCGGTAGCATCAAAAACGGTGCCGCTAACTGGATAACTATTGGCGGAATATCAGTTCAGCCGTCAGAGTTTGTAAAAATCCTTTACATTTTTGTTGGAGCAGGTACTCTTGACGCAATTATGACCAGAAGAAACAAGATAGAGTTTATTGTTTTTTCTGCAATTTGTGTTGGCGAGCTTGCCCTTATGGGTGACTTTGGTACAGCCCTTATATTCTTTGCAACGTTTCTTTTTGTTGCGTTTATGCGTTCAGGGGACATCAAGACAGTACTTCTTGCTTTGGTAACTGCTGTGGGTGGCGGAGCTTTGATAATCAAGATAAAGCCTTACATAGCAAATCGATTTGCAACTTGGGGACATGCCATCGAAAATTCTTCCGAAGGTGGATTCCAGCAGGCAAGGGTGCTTACCTACCTTGCGTCAGGAAGTCTTTTCGGTGTGGGAATAGGCAACGGATTTTTAAAGTATGTTGTGGCCTCTGAAAGCGATTTGGTTTTTGGTATTGTATGTGAAGAGATGGGTATAATCGTAGGTTTTGCCCTTATTGCGGCAATACTCTGCCTTGCAATATATTCAAGGGATATTGCCACAAGGAGCCGTAGTACATTTTATTCTATCTCTGCTTGCTGTACTGCCGGACTATTCATTGTGCAGATGGCTCTGAATGTGCTTGGTGCAACAGATGTTTTGCCTCTTACAGGTGTTACATTCCCATTTGTATCGGCAGGTGGTTCTTCAATGATTTCCTGTTGGGGACTTCTTGCATTTATCAAAGCGGCCGACGAGAGAACTTATTCTCAAAAGAGGGGATAAGTCACTAAATTAGTCTAAAATTAGTTATGAAAAGGAGGGATTGTATCCTATGAAAAGAACATTACGCAGAAGTGCTATGATTTTAATCGTTGTACTTCTTATTATTGGCGGTATGGGATACCTTTCTTTTAACATAGTAACTGAACATAAATTATGGATGAATATGGCTTATAATCGCCATGTTTCTTCTGACGGTGGTCTTACTCAAGCCGGAACAATAACCGACAGAAATGGTGTTGAACTTGCTAAGTCGGTAAACGGTGAAAGAGTTTACAATGATGATGAAAATGTAAGAAAAAGTCTGCTCCATGTTGTGGGTGATGACACTATTAATATAGGAACATCAATGCAGTCTATGTACAGGATGAGCCTTACAGGCTACAATCCTTTGTTTGGGTTGGGACTTCCTACATCCTTAAAGCCAAACAGTGATATGAAACTTACTGTGGACGCCGGTGTGTGTTCCGAGGTTTATCAGTTGTTTGACGGAAGGGCAGGAGCCTGTGTTGTTTATAACTATAAGACAGGTGAAATCCTGTGTGATGTTTCAACCCCCTCCTACGACCCTAATGCTCCACCTGAAATTACAGAGGAAAACGAAGAAGATTACAGAGGCGTGTATGTGGACAATGCAGTGAGCAGTTCATACACTCCCGGCTCTATATTCAAGCTTGTAACCACAGCAGCGGCTCTGAAATATATTGACGATATTGAAACCCGTGAATGGTACTGCGAGGGTGTCGAGCGCATCGGCGGAGATGACGAATCCTGTGAGGTTTATTGTAACGATGGCTACGCCCATGGCAGCGAAACATTGGAGCAGGCTCTAGGTAACTCCTGTAACATAGTTTTCGCTGAAATTGCCGAGGAGCTTGGCATTGATAAGATGACCCAGGTTGCAAACGAAATGGGTATAAATGGCTCATTTTCAGTAGGTGATATTCCACTAAAGGACGGCAATTATGATGTGAGCGATGCCACAAAGAACCAGCTTGCATGGTCAGGTGTGGGACAGTACACCGACCTTGTTAACCCAATGCAGATGGCTATCATCTGTTCGGGAATCGCAAACGGTGGTAAACCTGTTTTGCCATACCTCATTGGAAGTGACGAAAGCATACTTACAAAGCTGGGTATTACCACAGGTGGTGGCACAGGCTCCAGAATGATGGAAAATGACGTTGCAGGCAAAATAGGGGAAATGATGCGCAACAATGTGGTGAATTACTACGGCGATGGCAATTTTCCTGATGGTATGGAAGTTGCCGCAAAAACAGGTACGGGTGAAATAACAAAGTCAAGTGACGGCAGTGAAAGTGATAAGAACAACGCATGGATTGTGGGATATTGTCAGAATGAAAAATATCCTCTTGCATTTGCAGTTGTCGTAAACGATGTTGAGGGTTATGGCTCTCAAAACGCTCAGCCTATTGCCTGTCAGGCCTTGTCAGCCTGTAAAACATCTATGGACAAATCAGAATAATTGTATAAAAGGGGAGGTATTCGACATACTTCCCCTTTATTTTTTCAAAATCATATGTTATAATAAACCTTACAATAGGAAAATATAGGCTTATTGCAATACAATGAAATTAGGGAAACACTGAATAATTCACGCTGAAAGCTGTTTGCACATCTTGCTTGCATATTTTCCGTCAACTTGCCCAAAAAATCCTTGTAATGCGTCAGCATTACTGCGGTTTATTTGTGCAACCTAACGAAAAATCTGACTACGCAATATGCACAAACGATTTAATCAGTGTTTCCTTAGTATTACTTAAAATAAAGGATGGTTATGATGAATCTTTTAAGAAAAATGTTCGGTTCTTACAGTAAGAAAGAACTTAAAAGAGTAGAGCCAATCACTGAAAAGGTACTTGCCCTTGAGGAAAAGTATTCTGCTATGAGTGAAGAGGAACTTAAAAATCAAACAACAATTTTAAAGGAAAGACTTGCAAAGGGCGAAACAACAGACGATATTTTGCCTGATGCTTTTGCAACCTGCCGAGAGGCTTCATGGCGTGTGCTGGGTATGAAGCACTTCCCTGTACAGATTACAGGTGGTATCATTCTTCATCAGGGTAGAATTGCCGAAATGAAAACAGGTGAAGGTAAAACTCTTGTTGCAACACTTCCTGCATATCTTAATGCGCTTACAGGTGAAGGCGTACATGTTGTTACAGTCAACGACTACCTTGCTACTCGTGACAGCGAGTGGATGGGCAAGGTGTACAAGTACCTTGGACTAACCGTTGGTCTTATTACACAGGAGATGGAAAATGACGAGCGTCAGGAAATGTACGCTTGTGACATTACATACGGAACAAACAACCAGCTGGGCTTTGACTACCTAAGGGATAATATGGTGGTTTACAAGGAGAACAAGGTTCAGCGTGGACACGCTTTTGCCATTGTGGACGAGGTTGACTCAATCCTCATTGACGAAGCAAGAACACCTCTTATTATTTCAGGTCAGGGCGACAAGTCAACAGACCTTTATTCAAGGGCGGACAAGCTGGCAAAATCCCTTAAAAAGTATGTGTTTACCGAGGTTGACACCAAGGAAGACAAGGAAGATTTCTATGCTGAAAACGGTATTGACTATATTGTTGACGAAAAGGCAAAGACAGCAACCTTAACTCAACTTGGTGTTAAAAAGGCTGAGGAATTCTTCCACCTTGAAAACCTTACCGACCCTGAAAACCTTACAATTCAGCACCACATCAACCAGGCTATTAAGGCAAACGGTGTTATGAAAAACGAGGTTGATTACATAGTAAAAGACGGTGAAATCATCATTGTTGACGAGTTCACCGGACGTCAGATGATAGGCAGAAGATACAACGAAGGCTTGCACCAGGCTATTGAGGCAAAAGAGGGAGTGGAGGTTCAGAACGAAAGCAAAACCCTTGCTACAATCACATTCCAGAACTACTTTAGACTTTACAAAAAGCTTTCAGGTATGACAGGTACTGCCCTTACAGAGGAGCAAGAATTTCAGGAAATTTACAAGCTGGATGTTGTTGAGGTTCCAACAAACAAGCCTCTTATCCGTAAGGATTTGCCTGATGTTATCTTCCCAACAGAAATGGGCAAGTTCAACGCAATTATTGAAGATATTATCAAATGCCACGAAAAGGGACAGCCCGTTCTTGTTGGTACAATATCCATTGAAAAATCCGAGAAGCTTTCAAAAATGCTGAAAAGGCGTGGAGTTAAGCACAATGTCCTCAACGCAAAGCACCACGAAAAGGAAGCAGAAATTGTTGCACAGGCTGGTAAGCTTGGAGCAGTAACCATAGCTACTAATATGGCCGGTCGTGGTACCGATATTGTCCTTGGCGGTAATGCCGAGTTTATGGCTAAAAGCAAAATGAAGAAGATGAAGTTCTCCGATGAGCTTATTGCAGAGGCTGACGCTTATTCCGAAACTGATGATAAGGATATTTTGTTTGCAAGACAAACCTTTAAAGAACTCCTTGAAGAATACAAAGAAGAGATTAAGGAAGAGGCAGAAAAAGTTCGTGAGGCCGGCGGTCTTTGTATTATGGGTACAGAACGCCACGAATCTCGTCGAATTGACAACCAGCTCCGTGGTCGTTCCGGTCGTCAGGGTGACCCGGGACAGAGCCAGTTCTACCTTTCCACCGAGGACGACCTTATGCGTCTGTTCGGCGGTGACAGAATGAAGTCAATTATGACAACATTAAAGGTATCTGACGACACACCAATCGAAAACAAGATGCTTTCAAATATTATCGAGTCATCACAGGAAAAGGTTGAAACAAGGAACTTTGGTATCCGCAAAAATGTTCTCCAATACGACGATGTTATGAACCGTCAGAGAGAAATCATCTACGGACAGAGGGATCAGGTGCTTGACGGTGAGGATGTTCACGACACAATCATCAAGATGCTGAAGGATACCATTGAGGAGAATGTCAGCCTTTATGTAAACGACTCAATTCTCCGTGAATCATGGAACCTTTCTTCCCTGAGAGAAAGCTACAAGTGGCTTGTTCCCGACAAGGATTTCCTCAAGTTTACCGAGGAAGAGCTTGACAAGCTGGACAAAAAGGATATTGTTGAATTAATCACAAACAAGGCGCTTGATATGTACAAGGAGAATGAGCAAATCCTTGACGAAGAAACAATGCGTGAGATGGAGAGAGTTTACCTCCTAAAGTCAGTTGATACACACTGGATGGATCACATTGACGCAATGGAACAATTAAAGCAGTCAATCCACCTTGCCGCTTACGGTCAAAAGGACCCTGTTGTTGAATACAAGCTTGTTGGCTTTGATATGTTTGACGAAATGATTGCAACAATCCGTGAGGATACAGTTAAGCTTTGCCTACTCCAGCCAAGGAGAATTGCAGCCTTTAAGGCACAGCAGGAGGAAATTGCCGCCCGCAGAGCAGAGGAAGAGAAAAGGGCAGCTCAGGCACATCAGGTTATACTTGACAAGCAGAGCAACGCTCCAATGCCAAGCCCCATAAACCTTGCCTTAAAGCGTGAGCAGGTAGCAGTTCCTACAAGTGCAGGAGTGTCGGAAAACGGCGAAAAGCCAAAGAAAAAACCAATCGTTAAAAAGCAAAAGATTGGCAGAAATGACCCATGCCCTTGCGGTTCAGGTAAGAAGTATAAAAAGTGCTGTGGAATGAACGAATAATATAAAACAGCTTTAAAAAGTGATTCATAAACCCCAAGACGGCATTGTGCTGTCTTGGGATTTTCCTTTACTGATGAAATAAAAAGATAAAAGGAGACGCTATTGTGTTTTCATTGTTAATGGATAATCTTTCAACAATAATTGTAGGTCTTATTGTCCTTGCGGTTATCGTTGCCATTGTTGTAAAAATGGTGAAGAATAAAAAGAGAGGAAAATCCTCCTGCTCCTGTGGTTGCTCCGGCTGTCCTATGAGTGGTAGTTGTCATAAAAGTAAATAAATTTTAGTAATAGGGAGATGCAGTAGGTTCTGCATCTCTTTTTTGCAAATTTGTACTAAAAAACTTTGTTAAAGGTATTGACAAATACAATTATTGTAAATATAATATGAATACATTAACATATGTTCATATATTCATATGTTTTATGAAACTGCCCTATTGGCAGACAGAAAGGAATGATTTTATGTATTTAGAATTGAAAGATATAAAAAAGTCCTTTGGTGAGGGCGACAGTCGCACAGAGGTCTTAAAAGGCATAAGCTTTAGCGTGGAAAAGGGCAATATATGTGTGCTTTTGGGACCTTCGGGTTCCGGCAAGTCAACCTTGCTGAATATTATAGGGGGAATTGAAACAGCCGACAGCGGTGTGATAAAAATCGGTGATGACAAGGTGGAGGAGATGAATGAAAAACAGCTTTCCCTTTACCGCCGTAAGCATTTGGGATATGTGTTCCAGTCCTACAACCTGATTCCTAATTTGACTGTTAAGGAAAATGTTGAAGTTGGTGCATACCTTAGTGACAATCCCCTTCCCATAGATGATTTGTTGAAAACTCTGGGACTTTGGGAGCACAGAGATAAGATACCCAACCAGCTTTCCGGCGGTCAGCAACAGAGGACAGCCATCGGCAGAGCCGTAGTGAAAAATCCTGATATTTTGCTTTGTGATGAACCAACCGGTGCTTTGGATTACAAAACCTCAAAAGAAATTTTAAAGCTGATTGAGGATATTAACAAGAAGTTCGGCAATACAGTCATACTCATAACCCACAACGACGCAATTAAAAATATGGCTGACAGAGTAGTTAAACTGCGTGACGGTGCAGTAAGGTATAACGACATAAATAAAAATAAGATTTCAGCAGTTGAGCTGGATTGGTAAGGTGATTTGTTATGAAGAACCCTCTATATAAAAGAATAAAACGAGAGCTTAAACAGGATATGGGAAAGTACATTGCACTTTTTCTGTTCCTCTGTCTTACCGTTGGATTTTGCTCCGGCTTTATTGTTGCAGACGGAAGTATGAATCGGACTTATAATGACAGCTTTGAAAAGTACAATGTTGAGGACGGACACTTTTCCTTATCACTTCCCGCTGACAAAAAGCTGATTTCGGATTTGGAAAGTAAAGAGGATATTACAATTTATCCTTTATTCTATAAGGATGTAGAAACAAAAGACGGTTGTACGGTGAGGATATATAAAAACCGTGATAAGGTAAATTTGGTTGATGTTTTAGAGGGTGAATTGCCTGACCATAATGAGGAAATCGCCATTGACAGACTTTTTGCAGAAAATAATCAGCTGTCCACAGGGGATTTAATCAGGTTTGGAAACAAAGATTTCAAAATTTCAGGACTTGTTGCCCTTACGGATTACAGCGCATTGTTTAAGAACAATACGGATATGATGCTGAACGCACAGAACTTTGCTGTTTCTGTTGTGAATGACACAGGCTTTGATGACATTTTAAACAGCCATCAGGTGTATTGCTATGCTTGGACTGACAACAACCAATCATTAGATGAAGAAGATATTGACAGTAAAGCAAAGGATATAGAAGAGGAGCTTTTTAAAAGCGGAGTTTTGACAGACTTTGTAAAGCAGTCGGAGAATCAGGCTATTACATTTGCCGGAGAGGATACGGGCAAGGATAAGGCAATAATACAATGGCTGTTATATATTGTAATGGCTGTGATGGCTTTTGTATTCTCGGTTACAACACGAAATACGGTGGAACAGGAATCCTCTGTAATCGGCACTCTGAGGGCGTCGGGATATACAAAAGGAGAGGTGATGCGCCACTATATGATTCTGCCCATTATGGTTACTTTGACGGCGGCAATAGCAGGTAATGTGCTTGGTTATACTTTTATGAAAGATATTATTGCACAGATGTATTATCACAGCTACTCCTTAACATCATATCAAACCATATGGAGCAGTGAGGCTTTTGTAAAAACCACTATTGTCCCTGTGCTAATCATTATTGCTGTGAATATTTTGGTGCTTATTTCAACCTTGTCATTGCCACCGCTGAAATTTTTAAGGCACGAGCTTAAAAGAACGAAAAAGAAAAAGGTGGTTAAGCTACAAGGCGAAAGGTTTTTTACAAGGTTTCGTATCAGAATAATTTTGCAGAACAAGTCAACATACTTT
>JAXESA010000173.1:0-2162 GCA_034116205.1 Ruminococcus sp.
ATACTATTACAAATTGGTACAAGAATGTGTATGAACCTACATATACATCACCATCTAAGTAAGGAGAATTAATATGGAAAATGAACGCTCATCAGTAATTAATATTGGTGGAAAAGAATATGAGCTTTTGCTAACTACAAAAGCAACAAAAGAAATCGCCGGAAGATACGGCGGTCTTGAAAACCTTGGTGACAAGCTGATGAAAAGTGAAAACTTTGAAGAGGCTTTAGGTGAGATAGTTTGGCTTATAACTCTCCTTGCAAACCAAAGTGTTCTTATTCACAACCTAAAAAACAAGGACAATAAAAAGGAACTCCTCACCGAAGAAACGGTGGAACTTCTCACTTCACCACACGAACTGACAAAGTACAAGGACAGTATCACAGAGGCTCTCTTTAAAGGCACTAAAAGGAATATAGAAAGTGAGCCTGACACAAAAAACACAGTGGTCGAGTAAGTGACGAAGAGTTATTTACTCGACTTCTCTATTATGGCTTAGCACACCTAAATCTTACTCAAGATGAGGTGTGGCTAATGCCCTTTGGACTTTTGCTTGATTTGTGGGAATGCCACAAACAGTTTAACGGCCTTGCAAAGCCGAAAAAAGAACATTTTATTGATGATATTATACCGTATGGAGTTTAATTTTTAACAAAAGTATTGACAAAAACAAAAACTGTGCTATTATTTAATGATTTAGTTTTACAAATTTTATTGGAGGAATAGTAATGCACGACTTTCGGTATATTCCAAAGGGAGAATATCAACCATTCAAAAATGAATTGATAAATTTAATTACTGAGGTTCAAGATGAAGTTCGAAATTTTTTTACTTTTCAGTATTACTTTATAGGAAGTACAAAGCGAAATATGATAACACGGGATTATAAATCTAACATTGGTTTTGATTTCGATGTTAATATTACAATCAATGATGATGACGAGGAATACTCCCCTTATGAGATAAGGTCTATATTGAAGAAAGCTATAACAAAAGTTTCTCGAAATTATGGCTTTACAAAATGTGAGGACTCGACTCGAGTAATAACAATCAAAAAAGCAAATCGTTGGTATTCAACCATTGAACATAGCTGTGATTTTGCGGTTGTGTATGGTAGTCAATACATTCGGTACAACAAAGGCAGTCAAAAATATTCGTGGGAGTCACAATCAAAAGGATATATAAATATCGAACAGAGAGCTGATACACTAAAAAATGATAAAAATAAAAAGTATTGGAACGAAGTTAGAAAAGTATATATAGACAAAAAGAACTGCAATACAAATCCTGATAAACATTCTCGTTCCATTTATGCTGAAACCATAAACGAGGTTTACAAACGGTATATGAATGATAAAAACAATTAAAACTTTTATCCTCTTAAGACATCACAGAAATGTGGTGTCTTTCTTTATGCCTAAAAACAAGGAGGTGGAGTTATGTCAGACAGCTTTGGTATCAAACTTGGGGTTGAAGGCGAAAAGGAATTTAAGAGTGCCTTGTCCGATATTAACCGTAGCTTCAAGGTGCTGGGTTCTGAAATGAAGCTTGTTCAGTCACAGTTTGGGAAGAACGATTCTTCTGTTGAAAGTCTGACATCAAGAAACGAAGTTCTGAATAGGCAGATTGAAAAGCAGAAGGAGAAAATCAGTACACTAAAGTCAGCACTTGATAACGCATCCTCTTCCTTTGGTGAGAACGACAGGCGAACTCAGAATTGGCAAATTCAGCTTAACAACGCAGAGGCATCACTAAACAGTATGGAGCGAGAGGTAAAGGAAAATAACAAGGCTCTTGAAAATGCTGAAGATAACCTTGAAGACGCAACAAAAAATGCCGATAAATTTGCTGAAAAGATTGATGATGTAGGTGACGAAAGTGCCGAAACAAAAGGCAAGCTTTCAAAACTTGGCAGTGGCGTAAAAGCAGTGGGTGTGGCTTTGGGTGCAACAATGGCCGCCATTGGTACTGCTACTGTTGCTGCCGGCAAGAAAATGTGGAGCCTTGCAAATGATGTGGCACAGTCCGGTGACAAGATAGACAAAACATCACAGAAGATAGGCATAAGTGCAGAGTCATATCAAAAATGGGGATATGTGTTTGAGCGTTGCGGTGCCAATGTTGACGGTTTGCAGGGTGGTATGAAAAAACTGTCCGGCGTC
>JAXESA010000174.1:0-3277 GCA_034116205.1 Ruminococcus sp.
AAGAAGGTAAACGATGCCCTTAATGAGCTTAAGAAAGATGGTTCAATTCAGAAAATAGTTGATAAGTATATCAACGCAGATTAATTATTTATACTAAGGCAATGTGGCTGTTGCAAAAAATTAATTTGCGACAGCCTTTACTTTGTGTTAAGGGGTTCACTTTATGTGGGATGCTATTTGTAATTGGTTTGCAGATTTAGGCGACCAACTTTATTTTGTTTTTATTGAAAAAGACAGATACCAGCAGATGCTAACAGGTCTTAAGAATACTCTGCTTATAACAGCAGGTGCGTTGATTGTTGGTGTTGTTATCGGTGTTGTAGTAGCCTCAATTCGTTCTTCCTATGACAAGAACAAGGAGTCTATGAAGTTGCGTAAGGGTGCCGGTTACTATGTCCTTACAGTTCTCAATGCAATTTGTAAGGTTTACCTAACCGTTATCCGTGGTACACCTGTTGTAGTTCAGCTGATGATTTCATATTTCATCATATTTGTTTCGGCAAAGGATGGTGTTCCTGTTGGTATTTTTGCATTTGGTATCAATTCCGGTGCCTATGTTGCAGAAATATTCCGTGGAGGAATTATGGCTGTTGACAATGGTCAGTTTGAGGCTGGCAGAAGCCTTGGCTTTAATTACCTTCAAACAATGCGACACATTGTTGTGCCACAGATGTTCAAGGCTGTTTTGCCAACACTTTGTAACGAGTTTATCACCCTGCTGAAAGAAACCTCTGTTGTAGGTTATGTTGGTGTTATCGACCTTACAAAGGCTGGTAATGTCATCGCCGGCAGAACATACTCCTACTTTATTCCGCTTTTAACAGTAGCGGCAGTTTACCTTGTAATGGTAATGATTCTTTCATTCTTTGTAGGTAAGCTTGAAAGGAGGTTAAGAAAAAATGAGCGATAATGTATTAATAAAGGTTAATGACTTAAAAAAGCATTACAACGGTGGCGAGGTTAAAGCCCTTGACGTTGTAAACTGTACAATAAATAGCGGAGAGGTTGTTGTTATAATCGGACCATCCGGTAGCGGTAAGTCAACTCTTTTACGTTCCCTTAATCTCCTTGAAATCCCAACATCAGGTTCAATTCTCCTTGATGATGTGGATATAACAGACCCAAAGGTAAACATCAATGTTCACCGTCAGAAGATGGGTATGGTGTTCCAGCACTTTAACCTGTTCCCAAATATGACAGTGCTTAAAAATATGACAATCGCCCCTATAAAGCTCCTTAAAAAGTCCAAAGAAGAGGCTACAAAAACAGCAATGAACCTGCTTGAAAGAGTAGGACTTGCCGACAGAGCAGATGCCTATCCCGACCAGCTTTCCGGCGGACAAAAGCAGAGGGTAGCAATTGTTAGGGCTCTTTGTATGGAGCCGGAGGTAATGCTGTTTGACGAGCCAACCTCAGCCCTCGACCCTGAAATGGTAGGAGAAGTTCTTGATGTTATGAAGGAACTTGCCAAGGAGGGTATGACAATGGTTGTTGTAACCCACGAAATGGGCTTTGCCCGTGAGGTTGCCGACAGAGTAATTTTTATGAGCGAAGGCACCATAGTAGAAGAGGGAACACCCGAAGAAATTTTTACATCCCCAAAAGAGGACAGAACAAAAGATTTTTTGAGATGTGTTCTCTGATTGATTTAAATAACAAAAGTTTCACCCAAGCATTTCGTACGGATTGCTTGGGTGTTTGTTTATCTTATTTAATTCTAATTTAGAAAAATATCTTAATTCAAGACCAATAAAATGTACTTATAAAAAATAATTAGAACAAATGTTCTAAAAACTATTGCCTAAACTGTGAACATTCGCTACAATAATAATTGCTAAACAGGTTTAGCCCCAAATACCATTGTGAATTATTATGATTAAGATTTTTTTAGGAAGTGAATGTATGAATTATAAGTTATGGGCAGAAGAATATTTAAAGGACGCACAAAACATTAAAAGTGCAATAGATAAAGAGAAAGAAAACCTTAAAAAGGCAAAAAAATTTGATGAAACTCAGGAGATTAACAGGAGAATACAGATTTTAAAGTCTATGTATTACGAATGTAAGCTGACAGCCACAATGCTTGCCGGAAAGGAATGTGAACAGGTTGCGTAACTGTGTTAATATGAACGATTGTATTGACAATATGGTTTCCTACAAGCTGTACACACAGTCGGGTATATGCAACTCTCGTGATGTAGAAATGGCTAAGGATATGCTTTTAGATGCAATCGAAACTATCCTTACTGAAAAACAAAAGAAGTATGTCAAAATGCACTACTTTATGGACAAGCCAATGAATCAAATAGCAAAGGAGCTTGGTGTTAATCCATCAACAGTAACAAGAACAATCCAGTCAGCAAAAAAGCGACTGTCAATCCTCAGCTTTTTTCTGAAATAACACAAAAAGGACTATCCCATAAGGGATAGTCCTTAAAAATGTTATTGTAAAAATGCCTCCACCAGACGGGGGAATCGCTTTCCTAAAGCCAGTCCCCCTTGTGTAAAGGAACAACCGCTTTTTCCTCTACAAAAGCCTCACTTGTGTAAAGGGAGGGGGACCGCTTGCGGTGGAGGGTTTGTCCGTAGGCAGTTGTGATTAAGGAAATACTTGGATAGGAACTAAAAGTGCCTACTCGGTGTTCGTCATTTTGGCTATATAAGTAACATAACAGATTAAAAAAAGAAAAGTCAAGATAGTTGAATGTTTTTAGAAGTATTCAGCTATATCTCAAAATCCTCTTTACTGTATTTTTGCATTTCAGGGGAGCTTTCAGGGATTCTTAAAGTAGGATTGTACTTAAATTTTCTGCACTTACCATTTTTAATGCTCTTCTTAACTGTACAGATATATCCGCTTTGAGCGTTGGCGGAATTACTGCAATATTCGCACTTTACTTCAATATTGTTTCCAAATAATTTCATAATATCACCTGTCCTATTATAGACTTTATTTTATCCACTTGCAAGTGTAAAAAGAATATTGTACAATAATTTTGGTGATACAAATGAAAATTAACAGCAAAACAATGACCTTAAATGAAAATAAAGGTGTTCCTTACCTGACATATAACAGACTTTCTGACATAGACTTCATCCGTCATGCTTTCTCAACAAAGCACGGCGGTGTGTCAACAGATGAATGGACATCAATGAACTTCGCCTTTTCCCGTGGAGATAATCCTGAAAATGTATTAGAAAATTATAAGATATTTTCCAATGCAGTGGGTTTTGATTACAATTCACTTGTAACCTCCAGTCAGGACCACCACACATA
>JAXESA010000175.1:0-3129 GCA_034116205.1 Ruminococcus sp.
GTAATGCTGACAGCCGCCTCAGGGGCAGAAGTGCCAAAGGCAACTATGGTAAGTCCTATGATAATTTGAGGTATGCCAAAGCGGGAGGCAATGTTGCTTACTCCCTCAACAAAAAAGTCTGCACCCTTAACAAGAAGTACAAATCCTACTGCCAAAAGCAGTAGTTGTAAAAGAATATCAATTACCAATTATTTCACATCCTTTGTGGATAATATATTAACAACAAATTTGCCTTTAGTCAAGAAAAGTCCATAAAACATTTTGGATGAAATCACCTTTTTTTCAAATAATTTTCACTTTACTCTTCTATAATATTAGTACGATACAAAAGAAAATACCTCATCAGTTTTATTATTTGATATAGATTTTCATTTTTTCTTCCTGAAAAAGCCCCTATGAGGGGCTTTTTTAATTTTATTCTGATTATTGCAATGACTGATTTTTCGTTGTATAATTGATTTGTTATGAAAATTAAGGGATTATATTTGAAAGGGACTATATTTTTAGTCCTTTGTTTAATTGCAACAACACTTACCTCCTGTCAGAGTAATAGGCAAAGAAGTAGTTTTGATGGTTTTGAGGTGAGTTATATTGATGTTGGACAAGGCGATAGCATTTTCATCAGTTGCAACGGCGAATCTATGCTTATTGATGCCGGAGAAAACGAAGAGGGAAATACTGTTGTAAATTATATAAAATCCACAGGAACAACAAAGCTGAAATACGCTGTGGGAACTCACCCCCACTCCGACCACATCGGCGGAATGGACAATGTTATGGAAGAAATACCTGCTGATTACTTTATCTGTCCTGAAATTGATTACGACACAAAGACCTGGAATGATGTTCTGGATGTGGTTGAAGATAACGACACAGAGCTGATTTACCCACAAAGGGGCAAGTCCTACACACTGGGTGACTCAACATTTACCATACTATCACCAAATAAAAATGACATATACAGCGACTGCAACAATTATTCCGTTGTAATAAAGGCGGAATATAAAGACACCTCATTCCTCTTTACCGGGGACGCCGAGGGTATTGTTGAAGATGAAATGATAAATAACAGATGTGACCTTAAGTCTGATGTGTTGAAGGTGGGACATCACGGAAGTACCAGCAGTACAACCGAAGAGTTCCTGAAAAAAGTTAACCCAAAATATGCAGTTATAAGCTGTGGAAAAGACAACAAGTATGGTCATCCCCACAAGGAAACCCTGGAAAAGCTGAATAAAGCTAATGTAACTGTTCACCGTACAGACGAAGAAGGAACTGTTGTAGCACAAAGCGACGGAAAATCCATCAGCTTTGTAGGTGCATCGGAAAAGTCTGCCGAAAAAGCATACAACAATACCAAAAGCACAAAAACCTATTCCACCGTTGAAACAACTCAAAGTGAACAAGAGGAAACATATATAGGCAACAAAAACAGCAAAAAACTCCACAAAAAGAGTTGCAGCGCTGTTTCAGCTATGAATGAAAATAACAAGGTCTGTTTTTCAAGCAGAAAAGATGCACTTAATAAAGGATATTCACCCTGTAATAACTGTAATCCATAATCTAAAGGAGTTCTGTATGATTAAAGAATTATTGAAAGAAAAATCAGTATGGGAAAAGCTTATGGCTACGGACAAGCCCATCATACTCTATGGAATGGGTGACGGTGCTGACCGTGTTCTTAATGAATTTTCCGTACTCAATATCAACATTTCCGGAGTTATGGCATCGGACGGATTTGTACGAGGTCAGACCTTCCACGGCTTTACCGTACAAACTCTTGATCAAGTCAAGGAAGATTTTGACAACTTTATAATTTTAATAACATTCGGCACAGACAAACCCGATGTCATTGAAAAAATCAAGGAGCTTAGCAAGGAATACACAGTCCTTGTGCCCAGCGTTCCTGTTGCCGGAGAAAAGATTTTTAACCGTGGATACCTTATGCGAAACGGTACAGAAATTATGGAAGCCTTTAACCTTATGGAGGACGAAGAATCCAGAGAAGTTTTCAAAAATATGTGTTATTTTCAGTACACCGGAGAACTAGAATACCTCTTTGCTATGGAAAGCAGTAAGGACGATGCCTACAAAATTCTCAACCTTACCTCAGAGGAAAACTACCTTGACCTTGGGGCATACAGAGGCGACACAATAGCAGAATTTTTAAAGTACACCTGCAACCGGTACAAAAGCATCACAGCCCTTGAACCGGATGCTAAAACATACAAAAAGCTTGTGGAGAATATGGGCGAACTGCCAAACACAAAACTTATTGCAAAGGGAATATGGAACATTGACGGCGAAGTTTGTTTTGCAACAGGCAAAGGCAGAGGAAGTGTTCTTAACAACAAAGAGGGTGTTCTCACCCCTGTTACCTGCATAGATACCATTGCCAAAGAAACCCCTTTTACGTATGTAAAAATGGATGTTGAGGGTGTTGAATTTGTAGTATTGTACGGTGGATATGAGTATTTGCAAAGTAACAAGCCAAAGCTGAATGTGGCCTGCTACCACCGTTGTTGTGACATTTACCGACTTCCACTTATGCTGAAAAGGGTAAATCCGGAATACAAAATATATATGCGCCATCACCCCTGTATTCCAAGCTGGGAAACAAATCTTTACTGCATATAAAATTTCACCTATAACCCCACAGTATGTGGGGTATTTTTAATGGTGTAACACGTCATTTTATTCCTTGATGTTAAGAATTTTTACTGATTTTGAACGAATTTTACCAGAAAAACGACTATTCTTACCAGAAAAAATTATCTGTCAAAAAATATGATATAATGCAAAAAAATCAATGAAAGATGTTTTTCCTAAATAGGTGCTATGTGTTATAGCACAAATAACAATGGCATAAATGGATTTCGGCTCACCTTCCGGTCCATTTTGCAGCCGAGGTACAGAAATATACCTCGGCTTTATTTAATTGATTTTTATGTTTATTTAACAAAAAGTTCACTATTTATACACTAATTATATTTACTTTCTTATTTCAAAGTGCTAAAATATGGATATAGACCAAGTGAATACTTTTATGATAAAACAAGGTGATAAAAATGGTTAAATAAGTTTTTGGTGAATAAATTTTATTAAAAAGGGAGAATTAAAAATGAAAAA
>JAXESA010000176.1:0-11612 GCA_034116205.1 Ruminococcus sp.
AACTCCAACGACACCAAGTATCCATTTGTGGTACATTCCGAGCTTAACGCAATTCTTAATGCCGGTGGAAAAAGCCTTAGCGGTGCAAGGATTTATGTGTCACTTTTCCCTTGTAACGAATGTGCCAAGGCAATTATTCAGTCGGGAATTGAGGAAATAGTGTATCTATCCAACAAATATAAGGATACAGACAGCACCAAAGCATCGGAGAGAATGTTGACATCAGCAGGCGTTAAGCTGACACAGTTTGTACCTGAAAAGGATAAAATAGTGTTGGATTTCAATATTGAATGATAAACAAAGCCTCCATCGGATGAGGTATTTTCTTGCTAAGGGAGTTTTGATGTAGACAAAGGCTCCCTCGGAGGAGGTATTCCCTTGCTAAGGGAAATGCCCCTCTGGTGGAGGCTGTCTGTAACTCAAATTGCCTACTCTGTCATAAAAATAACCATAACAAAAGCTGTCGCAAAACTATCTGCGACAGCTTTTTTAAATCATAGTTTTAAACCTTGCGAAATTTTATATCTTCAAATTTCATTGGTATTATACCAAGCTTTGAAAGCTGTTCACAGCATTCCTTATATAACTCCAGATTGTTCATAAAGCTTGGGGTGTGGGCGTCAAAGCCGATAATTACAGAATTTCCAACCTCTTTTGCAATTGTCCAGAAGGTTTTGTTTGGGTAATTCCTTTCGTAAAATCTGCCCAGCATATTATACTCCAAGGGTATATCCATTTCTTTTGTTTTTTCACATAGGCGGGTCATTTCTTTTAGATAATAGTTTTTGTCACCCTGAAAATCCACAAGGTCGGGGTGGGCAAGGTAGGTAAATGTTCCCTTCTCAAGACCCTCTATTACCTGGTCAACATATTTTTTAAGGTAATCCTCGCCATTTCGGTTGCCCTTATAATATTGCTTTTCCCTGTGTTCGTTTCCTATTGCGTGCTGACCCATAATAAGGTAGTCAATCTCTAATTCTCTGAAAAAGTCAATAAGTTTGTCATAGGTAGCAGGGTAATATTCTGTTTCAAATCCAATAAGGATTTTTATGTCGTTTTCATATTCTTTTGCAAGGCTACGAAAGCTATCAACATATTCCTTGGCAAGTTCAGGTTTCATTCTAAAGTGACTGTAATAATCCGTGTTGGGGAAAAATTGAGGACAATGGTCAGATATTCCCAAAACCTTAATGCCTGATTTAATTGCACATTCAATATATTCACGGTCCTCGCCGTCTGCGTGATTGCACCTGTATGTGTGGGTGTGAAGATTATACATCATAAAAAAGCCTCTTTCAATAACTCAAAAGCCTTCCCCTCGGAAGGCTTTTATTGTTTGTCAATTTTTATAAATTATACGGTACTGCCTTTTTTGAGCTGTGATGCAGAGCCGGTATTGCTATCCTTCTTCTCCTTAAACAAAATTTTGAGGATAATAGGTGCAATGATTGTGGTGATAACAACAACAATAACCAGAGGACCAAAAAGATTAGGATCCATTAGTCCACAGCTTTCACCCTTTTTGGCAACAATCAGAGCGACTTCGCCTCTTGAAATCATACCGGCACCAATCTGGAAACATTCCCTTGAGGAATATCCGCATATTTTACCGCCCAGAGCGCAACCAAGGAATTTTGAAGCTACGGCCACTAATGTGAGAAGAACAGCAAATATTAATAATGATGTAGTAAGGGAAGGCACTTCAATTGTAAGACCTATGCAGGCGAAGAAGATAGGTGACAACAACATATATGAAAGAGTTGAAAATCTGTTTTCAAGGTATCTCTTTCTGTTAGTCATAGAAAGCACAAGTCCTGCAATGTAGGCACCGGTGATGTCGGCAACACCGAAGAATACCTCGGCAACAAATGCAGACACAAGACAGTATGCAAAGGCAATAATAACATGACGACGGCTGTCCCTTGAGGTGTGTTTGTTCATCCACCTAAACAGCATATACATACCAAAGCCAAGAACAACAGCAAATACAAAGAACAGAAGTATTTTAAGGAGAACAATTATGATATTTACTGATTTGTCAGCAAAGCTGGTGATTATGGTAAGTGCAATAATGCCCAAAATATCATCAATAATTGCTGCACCCAAAATTGCATTACTTGCCGGTGTGTTCATCTTGCCAAGTTCTTTAAGTGTTTCAACTGTAATTGAAACGGAAGTTGCTGTCAGCACAACGCCTATAAATACAGATTTAAGAATCTGCATCTGTGAGTCAGAGTCGCTTATAAAGAAGTAGCTTACGAATCCGCCCAGCACAAGGGGAACTATAACTCCTATTAAAGCAATTATAAAGGAGGCTTTGCCACACTTTTTCATTTCGTGTATGTCGGTTTCAAGTCCTGCACCGAACATCAGAACAATTACACCCAGCTCTGAAAGCATTCCAAAAAGTTGTTCAGAGCCGGCCGCCGAAGAGAAAAATCCATCAGCTGTGCCTACTCCCATAAATGCGTTAACAATTGGTCCCAACAATACGCCGGCTACAAGAGCTCCCACAACCTGAGGAAGCTGAACTCTTCTTGAAAACAGTCCCAAAAGCTTGGTTGTGATAAGTATGGCGGCAAGTACCAGCAGATACCTAAATTCCGCCAGATTCTCCCAGTTAATCAAATCCATTTTAATTCCCCCAGTTTCTTTCTTCTATGTGTTGAAAGGGTAGTTTAGTAAATACCTTCCCTTTTCATGTATAATATATAAGATATAAAAACAGATTTATTATATACCTAAAGTTTTTAAAAGTCTATATCAAAAAACAGCTAAATAAAAGGAATTGCGTTTTTTTGGGAATGAAAAGAGAAATTTTATGAAGAATTTTGTCGATTTGTGTTGAAAGATTACGTGTTTGTAACATTTTAAAAATTAACCTTACAATATGGTAATTTAAAAAATGTGATTAGAATGGGAAAAAACAGACTTTTTGTATATTTTTAAAACAATTGCGGGTCTAAAAGTTACAAAAAGATTACAGAAAACTTTCTCTGTTTTGCACATATAAATCGGTGTTTTAATTCAAATGAAGAATTAAAACACAACCCGGAAAAAAATTAATGGTTGTTTGGTTGTGCAAAATGCACAAAAACAGGGTATGCTATATGGTTGACATAACCAAAAGAAAATCCTATACTGTTGCCTGTAGGTAAGTTAAGCCCACAAATAATATTAAAGAAAAGGAGAGTTAATTATTATGGCTATTAGCAAAAAGAGCTTGCTGAGAATAGTAGCTGTTGCTCTTGCAACAATTATTATTTTTGCAACAGTTCTTTCAGTTGCAGCATTGACTAATGATTCAGCAGCTGCAGATGGCACAGATAAAGAAACTCTTACAACATCAGACATAAACACAGATAACATTCTGGATAAAGCAAGCATTGAGCTTGACAGCGAAGACGAGGTTATCAGAACAGATAACAACGGAGTAATCAGCTTAACAATCCTAAGGGCTTTCCCTGTAACAATTGACAACAAGGGAGAGAAAACTTCGGTAAGCATGACAAGGGGTACAGTTAAGGATGCCCTTAACAAAGCAGGCATCACCCTTGCCGACGACGAAAAAGTTACACCATCACTTAACAGTGAGGTGTCTGAGGGAACAGAAATCAAAATCAGCAACAGCGTAAGTGTTGACATTACCCTGATGGGTGAAACAGCAAGTTATGAGGTTCCTATCGGTACAGTAAAGGGTGCCCTGGCAAGTGTGGGAGCTGTTTGCGACAAAGATGACAAACTTAATGTTGGTCTTAACGACAAGGTTTATGAGGATATGGACATCACCCTTGTAAAGGTAACAGTTAAGAACGAAACAGAAACACAGGTTGTTGATTACAAAACAACTGTAAAAAAAGACAGCAACATGGAAAAGGGTACAAGCGAGATTACCCAATATGGTGTTGAAGGTGAAAAGACAGTAACCAACCGCAATACATACGAGGATGGAGTCCTTGTAAATTCAAAAGTTATTTCTTCTAAAGTAACACAGAAGCCTGTTAATCAAATTAAATCTGTGGGTACAAAAGTTCCTGAAGAAAAAGTTGAGGATACTGTTATAGAGAGTAATAGTTCCGATGACGGAGCAGGAACATTTGTTGACGACAGTGGTAATACAGTTTCTTACAAAAATGTTATAACAGGTTCCGGTACAGCATATACAGCAAAGGCAGGTTCACTTACAGCAACAGGTGCAAAGGCTTGTGTTGGCGGTGTAGCTGTAAACCCTGACATTATTCCTTACGGAAGCAAATTGTACATCAAGGCAACTGACGGAAGTTATGTTTACGGATATGCCACAGCTGTTGATACAGGTGGAGCTTTGATGGATGGTTCTGCGATTGTTGACTTGTATATGGACAGCTATGATGATTGTGCTAATTTTGGCAGAAGAAATGTTACAATCTATGTTCTGTAATTAAGAATTAAGGTTGATGTTTTGGGGCGACGATTGTTGCCCCTTTTTTATATTTGTGAATTTGTAAAAATTTCTATAAAACACTGTGGATATTTTTAAAAATAGAGAGAAATATAAAGTTGAGATATTGTGTTTGAGAAAAGAAATTAGAGAATAAAATACTATATGTGGATGTATAAAAAAATTATCCGATTTTATGCAAAAAAGTATTGACAAAACAGGTCTTATGCCATATAATTGTTATTGCTGACTTCCAAAGGAAAGCGGTAAATACGGCGGAATAGCTCAGCTGGCTAGAGCATTCGGTTCATACCCGAAGTGTCGTAGGTTCAAGTCCTATTTCCGCTACCAATTTGGCCCGGTGGTCAAGCGGTTAAGACACCGCCCTTTCACGGCGGTAACACGGGTTCGATTCCCGTCCGGGTCACCAAAATTTGCTGGTGTGGTGGAATAGGCAGACACAAGGGACTTAAAATCCCTCGGACTAATAATCCGTACCGGTTCAAGTCCGGTCACCAGCACCAAATTGCTGGAGGCGCTTGTGTCCCACACAGCACTTAGGTTAGACACCCCAACGTAGGGGTGTCTTTTTTGTATTAAGATAACTTCATTATTTTCAGGTTGTGTTTGTACGGTATCAAAGTTATCTGTGCTGTTCTTTTTTTATATGGGAAAAATAAACTTTAGCTAAACTTATCAATACAAATTGCCAACATTGCATTAAAATGATACAATAGGATTGTAATTTAAAAACGAAAGAATATAAGGCGATTTTATGAAAGAAAGTAAAACTCCAACTCCTTTTTCATTGTGGATTAATAAAATACTCTGTTATATTGACAAATCGGTTGACAGAATGGGACTTTGGTACAAAATAATATTCACCTACTTTTGGAGCATTGTTGCAGTTTGTTGCTCATTACAGGTGCTGATTTCTGCAACGGCAAGTGCAAGCAGAAGCCCTTTTTTGCTGAAAAATCAGAATATCATATGGATTGTTGCTATGGGACTGTTTATCTTAGTGCTTGTATATAATCAAAAAGCGGCAACGGTGATTGAGATTGTGCTTTGCTCATTGTTTGTAATAACAGGAACTGCTCAAAAACTTAACCTTTTGTGGTTTAGTATAGATGCAGGGATTTACTTGTACTTGGGTGTGGTTTTTTGTGGAGGACTTCTCGTAGGGGAGGTTTTCTGGCTGGTTGTGAATATACTAAAAAAATACAGGCGTAAACATATGAAGAGGCGGTTGGTTTTATCAACGGTGAACGGATTTTATGAAACTGAAAATAACCAATGGCTTACAACCGTAAATATAAAGGAAAACAAAGGAAAAAGTCGGAGAAGTAACTTGGACCAGGAGGGATTTATCACCACCAGCTCCAACATAAAAACAGGAGGAAACGGAATGCCTGACTCAACCGGATTTATAATTAATAGAGGTACCGACAAAAAGTAACCACCCAAGGCATATTCATTTCTGATTCAAAAAATAATAAAATGTAAAAACACATGGGGAAATATTGTCGAAAAAGAGGAAATCGCTGATTTTTTATTCAATATGCCCAAATTTTATGTGATTTATTCTACATTCTATGATTTGTTTATGAAGAACTTTTGTGTTAAAATGTGTATGAGGTGTATTATGAGTCAGACTATTGTATTTGCGTCCGGTAAGGGCGGCACAGGCAAAACAACGGTGACGGTGAATCTTGCACTGGCGCTGTGCAAAAAAAATAATAAAGTTTTACTCATTGACTGCGACTGTGGTATGAGGGGCTCCGACCTTATGCTGGGGCTTGATAAGAGTCTTGTTTATGACACAAGTGATGTAATTGCAGGCAATTGCTTTACAGAGGATGCCCTGTATAAATTTCCCGGTGTTGAAGGCTTGTATTTTATGCCGGCTCCAATAGACACACAGGATGAAATTGCCCCTGCTGTAATGAAGCAGTTTGCAGATACCGTTAGAAATGATTATGACTACATACTTATTGATGCACCTGCCGGTGTGGGAAGCGGTTTTATTACTGCTGTTGCCCCTGCCGACAGAGCAATAATTGTCACTAATGCCGAGCCAACGGGTGTTAGGGGAGCATTGAATGTGAGAAACCTTTTGCTCCAAAATAAAATCGAGAACATAAGGCTCATCATTAATAAATTCAGCGAAAAATCCTTTAGAGAGTTGAATGTTTACAAGGATTTGGATGAGGTTATTGACAAATGTGAAACCCAACTTATCGGCATTGTGCCTGAGGACTATCAGCTAGTGACTATGTCACAGCAGGGCAAGCCAAACCTTAACAACTCGCCCTCAACACTTGCCTTTGACAAAATTGCAGACAGAATAATGGGAAAAAACACTCTTCTTGCATTTCCCAAAAAGATATAGAAATGGTTAATTATGGAGGAATTTTTATGAACATAGCACTTATTGCACATGATGAAAAGAAAGAACTTATGGTTCAGTTTTGTATTGCATACTGCGGTATTTTAAGTCGCAACACCATCTGTGCCACAGGCACAACAGGTAAGCTTGTGCAAGAGTCAACAGGCTTAAAGGTTCAGACATTCCTTGGCGGCAGTCAGGGCGGCGACCAGCAGATAGCTGCAAGAATTGCCTGTAACGAGGTGGATATGCTGTTGTTCTTCCGTGATCCACTGAAATCAAAGCCAAAAGAGGCAAACGATATGAACCTTTTGCGTCTTTGCGATATGCACAACATTCCCGTTGCCACAAACATTGCAACAGCCGAGGTGCTTATCCATGGTCTTGAAAGAGGAGACCTTGATTGGAGAAATATTGTTAAATAAGGTTAACAGCAATTATCATTTGTACTGATTACTAATGGGCGGCTTTTGCTGCCCTTTACTTACCTATTGAAAGGAATAGAGAAATGGCAGATATTATTAAGAAGATTAAGGGAACTGAGGACATAATGCCCAAGGACAGCTATCGCTGGATTTTCCTTGAGGACATTATGCGCCGACAGGCAAATGCCTATGGCTACAAAGAGGTGAGAACACCTGTTTTTGAGCAGACATCCCTTTTTTCAAGAGGTGTGGGCGAAACAACTGATGTTGTTCAAAAGGAAATGTACACCTTTAGCACTAAGGGTGACGAAAGCATAACACTTCGTCCCGAGGGTACAGCAGGGGCTGCAAGGGCATTCCTTGAGCATTCTGTTCAGAATGACGGACTGCCATCAAAGCAGTATTACCTTACCACCTGCTACCGCTATGAAAAACCACAGGCAGGCAGGCAAAGGGAGTTTCACCAATTTGGTGTTGAGGTTTTCGGAACTCAGAACCCAAGCGCCGACGCTGAGGTTATTGCTCTTATAAACGGACTTTTTGAGGTCTTGGGTCTTTCAAAAATACGACTTGAAATCAACTCAATCGGTTGTCCAAAGTGTCGCAGTAAATATCACGAAAAGCTGAGGGAATATTTTTCTCAGTACAAAGACAAGCTGTGTGACACCTGCCTTGGCAGACTTGAGCGAAACCCAATGAGGATTATAGATTGCAAAAGTCCTGTTTGCAGTGAAATTGCCAAGGACGCTCCAAAGATGATTGACTTTTTGTGTGAGGAATGTTCCGAGCATTTTGAAAAGGTAAAGTCCTACCTTGACATAGCAGGTGTAAAATATGAGGTTAACCCAACTATTGTAAGAGGTCTTGACTACTATACAAAAACAGTTTTTGAGTTTGTTTCCGACAACATAGGTGCACAGGGTACTGTGTGCGGTGGAGGAAGATACGACGGTCTTATTGAGGAGTTGGGTGGTCAGCACACCCCTTCATTAGGTTGTGCAATGGGTATTGAAAGATTGCTCCTTCTTATGGAAAGTAGTGGTGTTGAAATCCCTAAGCCTGAAACCTGTGACTTATACATAGCCTCTATGGGAGATAGGGCAAGCCTTAAGGCCTTTGCCTTGACAGAAGATGTAAGGAAGTCCGGTTTTTCGGCACAGTGTGACATTGTTGGCAGAGGTCTTCGTCCACAGATGAAATTTGCCGACAAAATAGGTGCAAAATTTTCATTGGTTATAGGGGATAATGAAATAGACGAAAACAAAGCAGAGGTTAAAAATATGGAAACCGGCGACAAAACAGCGGTTTCTCTCCAAAGCTTTGCCAAGGAGTTTGAGGACATTATGATAAATGCCCAAACGCAGAAGATTGCAGGAATTTAAGGTAACAGATAAGAATATAGGAGAATACTATGGCAGAATATATGGGAGAACTCCGCCGTACAAATTATTGCGGAGATTTAAGAGCCAATCACATTGGACAAGAGGTTGTGGTGTGCGGTTGGGCGTCAAAACAAAGAGATTTAGGTCAGCTTATCTTTATTGATTTGCGTGATCGAACAGGAATTGTTCAGCTTGCTTTTGATGACACAACACCAAGAGAAGTTTTTGACAAAGCCTTTGGCGTAAGGTCAGAATATGTGCTTTGCGCAAGGGGCAAGGTGCAGGAAAGAAGTTCAAAGAATCCCGAAATTCCCACAGGCGAGGTAGAAATTCTTGTTGAAGAGTTAAGGGTGCTTTCAAAGGCACAGACCCCACCTTTTGAAATTGTTGATGACTGTAAAACAGCAGAGGAGTTAAGGCTAAAGTACCGTTATCTTGACTTGAGGAGAAAACCTTTGCAGGACAACATAATTATGCGTTCCAAAATCGCAAAGGTAGCAAGGGACTATTTTTACGAGAACGGTTTTATTGAGATTGAAACACCAATGCTCATAAAATCAACTCCTGAGGGTGCTCGTGACTACCTTGTTCCATCAAGAATACACAAGGGAAGTTTTTACGCTCTCCCACAGTCCCCACAGATTTACAAACAGCTTTTGATGCTTTCAGGATTTGACAGATACATCCAGCTTGCAAGGTGTTTCCGTGATGAAGATTTACGTGCAGATCGTCAGCCTGAATTTACCCAAATTGATATGGAACTTTCATTTGCATCTATGGAAGAGATTATGGAAATCAATGAGGGCCTTTTCAAGCGATTGTTTAAGGAGATTTTAGGCAAGGATTTAGAAACTCCTTTTGAAAAGATGACATATTCCGACGCTATGAATCGTTTTGGTTCCGACAAGCCTGATGTTCGCTTCGGAATGGAAATCAAGGATGTTTCTGATATTGTTGCCGACTGTGGTTTTGGAGTTTTCTCCGGAGCAGTAAAGAATGGCGGAAGTGTTCGTGCTATTGTTGCTGAAAATGCATCTCAGCTCCTTACCAGAAAAGAAATTGACAAGCTTACAGAATATGTAAAGGGAATTGGAGCAAAGGGTCTTGCATTTATCCGTTGGGTAGATGATGAGCCATCCTGTTCTTTTAAAAAGTTTATGTCTGCTGAAGAATTTAACAAAATTATCGAAAGAACAGGAGCCAAAAAGGGTGATGTTGTTCTGTTTGTTGCTGATAAAAATTCTGTTGTTCTTTCAACCTTGGGAGCGCTAAGACTTAATGTGGCAAAGAAACTTGACATTATTCCTGACGAATTTAAGTTTGTTTGGATTGTAGATTTTCCGTTCTTTGAATTTGACGAAGAAAGCGGAGAGTGGGTGGCTATGCACCATCCTTTCACAATGCCAAAAGAGGAATGTTTGCAGTATCTTGACTCCGACAAAGGCAAGGTTGTAGCAAAGGCATATGACCTTACCCTTAATGGAACAGAGCTTTCCTCAGGTTCAATCAGAATCACCGACTATGAGCTTCAGCAAAAGATGTTCAGAGCTCTTCATCTTACAGAAGAAGAGATTGAGGCAAAGTTTGGATTCCTTGTGGAAGCGTACAAGTACGGTGCACCGCCACATGGAGGTATGGGAATCGGCCTTGACCGTATAGCAATGCTTTTGTCCGGCGCTGAAAGTCTGCGTGATGTAACAGCCTTCCCTAAGGTTCAGAACGCCTCCGAGCTTATGAGCGAAAGTCCGGCACCTGTTGACCAAGAAAGCCTTGAAGTGTTGGGAATAGATGTGGTTTCAGAATAATACACAAATATTCACCTTGTATATAGTGCAAAATAACTAATTGTACATAAAAAGTTAACATTTTTTGTGCAAATAGAGGTAGATTTTTACTTTAAGATATTATATAATATTATTACTGAGAAATATATTTTAGGATGTGAAATTATGAAAAAGACTTTATCAGTATTTCTTGCTGTATTGATGGCTATGTCAATCATCACTATTGCAGGAACAACAGCTTCAGCAGCCGAAGTGGCTAAGGTTAACGGTGTTGAGTGTTCTGTGGGTAACACAGTAACATTTACATATCACCTTAATACTCCGGGCAAGTTTGAGGACTTCCAGGGCAGTCTTTCATATTCAGCAGGACTTAAGATTCTTGGCTTGAATATGACTGAAACAAAGGGAGTAATGTCAAACATCAAAGAAACAGGAACAGCTTACTATAATGGTACAAGCTATCAGGATCCATATGACTATTCATTAGGTTCAGTGGACACTCCTGACACTGTATTCTTCACAGCTAACTTTGAGGTAATTGCCGGTGGCGAGCAGACAATCACAAATAATATGTACATCATCACAGGTGTTGATGGTACTGATTACTATGAGTATGGAGTAAACAAGGGTTGTACTGAAAAGACAGATGTAACTGTTGACCCATATCCGGCAGAGTCAATTAAGCTTGACAGAACAACTGCTACAATGAACGCAGGTTCAAAGCTTACACTTAAGGCAACAGTTCTTCCTGAGCTTGCAGCTATGTCAACTGAAGTTCAGTGGATTTCAAGCAACACTTCTGTTGCAACAGTTGCAAACGGTGTTGTTACAGCTAAAAAGGCAGGCACAACAACAATCACAGCAAAAGTTGGCGAAATTACAGCAACCTGCAAGATTACTGTTATTCAAAAGGTTACAAGCTTAAAGGTTTCTCCTGTAACAGTTTACAATGGCAAGACAGCTAAGATTAAGGTTACTGTATCTCCTAAAACTGCAAGCAACAAGGCAGTTACTTACACATCAAACAACAGGGCTGTTGCAACTGTAACATCCACAGGCGTTGTAAAGGGTATTAAGCCGGGTACAGCTTATATCACAGTAAAGGCTAAGGATGGCAGCGGTAAGTATGCTAGATGTAAAGTAACTGTTAAAGCACAGAAGGCAACAGCAGTTAAGCTCAGCACAACAAAAGCTTACATTGCTAAGAAGGGT
>JAXESA010000177.1:0-2898 GCA_034116205.1 Ruminococcus sp.
TTGTCAATATCCCTGAAAAGCTCATTACAAATGGGGTCAAGCTTAGCCTCTGTATATCGGGAAGCCGCCCAAGCCATATCTCTGCTGTAAAACTTACCAAAGTTACCCTTTGAGTCGATGTATGGGTGTAGCAGTGCCTCGTAACCCCTTGAAAGCCTTACCATTGTATCGTAAATAGCAGAGTCCCCGTGAGGATTCAGCTTCATTGTAGCGCCCACAATGTTTGCAGACTTTGTCCTGTTGCCTGTGAGAAGTCCCATCTTGTACATAGTGTAAAGGAGTTTTCTGTGTGACGGCTTAAATCCGTCAATCTCAGGTATTGCTCGTGACATAATTACGCTCATAGCGTAAGGCATATAGTTTTCTTCTATGGTAGAGGCTATTTTTTGCTCAATTACCTCTCCTGCACCCTCAATAACACCGTTAATTTTTCTCATTGGTGGTGTTTTTGCATCTTTCTTTTTTCTTGCCAAATTACCTCACCTCCTTAACTCAAATCCAAGTTGTCAATGTATTCAGCACCGTGGTCAACAATATAATCTTTACGGCCTTGAAGATTGTCACCAAGGAGAACATCAAACATTTCAGCAGTCCTCTTAACATCATCGGGAACAACCTTAATAAGTCGTCTTGTAGCCGGATTCATAGTTGTCAAATTCATCATTTCAGGCTCGTTTTCACCAAGACCTTTACTTCTCTGGACTGTAAATTTTTCATTGCCGATTTCGTTGATGTACTTTTCCTTTTCAGCCTCTGTATATGCAAAATACACCTGCTTTTTAGTAGTTATTTCATAAAGAGGAGATTCTGCAATATACACCTTTCCCGCCTCAATCAATGACGGTGTAAGGCGGTAAACCATAGTCAAAAGCAGTGTTCTAATCTGAAAACCGTCAACATCGGCATCAGTACAGAAAATAATCTTTTTCCATCTAAGTAAATTCATATCAAAGGTTGCAAGGTCTTTGTTAGCCTTTGACTTAACCTCTACCCCACATCCCAAAACCTTAAGCAGATCGGTTATAATGTCACTTTTAAAAATCTTGTTAAGGTCAGCCTTTAGGCAGTTAAGTATTTTACCTCTAATAGGCATAATAGCCTGAAAATCAGGGTTTCTCGCCTGTTTACAGGCACCCAGAGCAGAGTCACCCTCCACTATAAACAGTTCCCTTTCGGAAACATCCTTACTTCTGCAATCCACAAACTTTGCAACACGGTTTGTCATATCCATATTGCTTGTTAGGTTTTTCCTAATTCTAACCCTTGTTTTTTCGGCATCTTCCCTACTTCTTTTGTTAATAAGTACCTGATTACAGATTTTTTCCGCATCAAGTGGATTTTCTATAAAGTAAATCTCCAACTCGTGACGCAAAAATTCCGTCATTGCGTCTTGAATACCTTTGTTTGTAATTGCTTTTTTAGTTTGGTTTTCGTATGAAGTAACACTTGAAAAGCTGGAAATCACAATTACAAGGCAGTCCTCAACATCTTCAAAGGTTATTTTCTTTTCATTCTTTGTATATTTATTGTTCTCTTTGAGCCACTTGTCAATTTGATAAACAAAGGAGTTTTTAACAGCCTTTTCAGGTGCGCCACCATACTCAAGCCAGCTTGAATTGTGGTAGTATTCATGGAGAGATACCCTGTTTGAAAATCCAACAGCAATATTCATCTTGCACTTGTACTCAGGCTTGTCTTTTCTGTCCCTAACCTTTTGCTCAGAGAACCAGCTTTGAGTTGCAGACAATCCCTGCTCTCCCAAAACTTCATTAACATAGTCTGTAATACCGTTTTCATACTTAAATTCGGTAGTTTCAAACTTACCGTTGACCTGATTTTTAAAAACAAAATTAACACCGGCATTTACTATTGACTGTCTTTTCAGAACATCAAGAAAATAGTCAGCACTTACATTAATATCGGTGAAAACCTCTAAATCAGGTTTCCACTTTATAATAGTACCTGTGTCCTTCTTATCATATTTTTCTTTCTTTAGTCCACCTACATTTTCGCCTTTTTCAAAATGCAGGGTGAACTTCTGACCGTCACGGCGGATGTTTACATCCATATATTCAGAAGAATACTGTGTGGAACAAAGACCAAGACCGTTAAGTCCAAGAGAAAATTCATAGTTTTCTCCGTCATTGTTGTTGTACTTACCACCGGCATAAAGCTCGCAGAAAACAAGCTCCCAGTTATATCTTTCTTCATTTTTGTTGTAGTCAACAGGAATACCTCTTCCGTGGTCCTCAACTTGGATTGAACCGTCGGCAAATCTTGTTACAATAATCTCCTTGCCATAACCCTCTCTTGCCTCGTCAATGGAGTTTGATAGTATTTCAAAGACAGAATGACAACAACCCTCTATTCCGTCAGAACCAAAAATAACAGCAGGTCTTTTTCTGACTCTGTCCGCACCTTTAAGTGAGGTTATGCTGTCATTACCGTAATTCTCTACCTTTTTCCTTGCCACTTAATCTTCTCCTTTTAGCTTGTTTATCTTATCTCTTATATATGCGGCGTGTTCAAATTCAAGTAGCTTTGCCGCCGCTTTCATTTCCTTAGTAAGCTCTTCAATCAGTTTCTTCTTTTCGCCCTTAGTAAGCTTTCTGTTACTAAAGGATTTATCATTCTTATGGGTACTGATTTCAAGAATTTCCGCAACCTTTTTCTTAATGGTCTTTGGAACAATGCCATTTTCTTCGTTATATTTAGATTGCTTTTCTCTTCTCCTTGCTGTTTCTCTGATAGCCGACTCCATAGACGGAGTGACGGTATCGGCATACATAATAACCTTACCGTTGCTGTTACGGGCGGCTCTGCCTATTGTCTGGATAAGACTTCTTTCGGAACGCAAAAAGCCCTCTTTGTCAGCATCAAGTATTGCAACTAAAGAAA
>JAXESA010000178.1:0-2742 GCA_034116205.1 Ruminococcus sp.
AATAAATAATGAAAAAGCAGACGCCGGTCATAAAACCGATGTCTGCTTTTTTTAGATAATTATTTCAAACAGGTATAACCCATTATGTATTCATCAACCTCTGCGGCTGCATCTCTACCCTCACGGATTGCCCATACAACAAGTGACTGTCCTCTGTGCATATCTCCGGCTGTAAATACCTTTTCTACATTAGTAGAGTACTTGCCTTCTTCGGTTGCTACATTACTTCTGTTGTTTGTTTCTACCCCGAAAGCTTCAGTAATATACTGCTTAGGACCAAGGAAACCCGCTGCAATCAGTACAAGCTCTGCTTCAATATACTTTTCACTGCCCGGAACCTCCTGCATAACATTTCTGCCGGCTTCATCGTCATAGACAAATTCTACCTTAACAGTTGTTACGCCCTTGAGGTTGCCCTCATCATCCTTTACAAACTCCTTTACGGTAGTCTGGTAAATTCTTGGGTCACTACCGAATTTTGCAATAGCTTCCTCCTGACCGTAGTCTGTTTTGCAGACCTTAGGCCATTCAGGCCATGGATTGTTTTCTGCCCTTGTGTCAGGTAGCTTTGGCATCATTTCCAGCTGTACAACAGACTTGCAACCCTGACGAATAGAAGTACCAACGCAGTCGTTACCTGTGTCACCGCCACCGATAATAACAACATTTTTATCTTTAGCAGAGATATAGTTGCCATCTTCCAAATTAGAGTCCAGTAGGCTCTTTGTTGTAGCCTTTAGAAAGTCAACTGCAAAATATATTCCGTTTGCATCTCTTCCCGGTGCATTAATGTCACGGGGATTTCCAGCCCCACAGCAGAGAACAACTGCATCATATTTTCTAAGGAGAGTTGCAGGCTTTATATCTTCACCAACATTTTTATTGGTTTCAAACTTAACGCCTGATTCCTTCATAAGGCTTACTCTTCTGTCAATTACATCCTTTTCAAGCTTCATATTTGGAATACCGTACATAAGCAATCCACCGATTCTGTCGTCCTTTTCATATACAGTAACATTGTGGCCACGCTTGTTAAGCTGGTCGGCACAGGCAAGACCGGCAGGACCTGAGCCTACAACAGCAACACTTTTTTCAGTTCTAACCTTTGGAATGTCCGGTTTCATCATTCCGCTTGAATAAGCGTACTCAATAATAAAGTGTTCATTTTCCTTAACGCTTACAGGGTCACCGTTAAGTCCACAGGTACAAGCCGCCTCACAAAGAGCAGGACATACTCTGGAAGTAAATTCTGGAAAATTATTTGTAATGAGCAGTCTGTGTGCAGCTGCCTCATATTCCTTTGTATAAATAAGGTCATTCCATTCCGGAATCAGGTTGTTTAGAGGACAACCTGACACCATACCCATAATAGGCTTACCATTCTGACAAAAAGGAACACCACAGTCCATACATCTTGCAGCCTGCTGACACCTTAGGGATTCTTCCATTGGCTTGTGGAACTCGTTATAATTCTTAATTCTTTTAAGGGGCGAAGTGCCCAAATTGTTTTTTCTGTTATAGTCTAAAAAACCTGTTGGCTTTCCCATTGTTTTCGCCGCCTCACTTTCTTGTATTGATATAGAATGCTTCTATCTTTGCTTGTTCAGGACTCATACCCTTTTCTTCCATAGCATACATAGTCTGCATCATCTTTGCGTAGTCGTTTGGAAGTACCTTCTTAAACTTTGGGAGATACTCCTCAAAGTTATCTAGGATTTCCTTGCCCTTAGGTGAGCCTGTAACCTTAACATGCTCTGTGATAATATCCTTCAGCTCTGCAACATCATACTTTTCAGTTACACCACTTACGGACACAAGTTCCTTGTTCATATTCATATAGAGGTTTGAATCCTCGTCAAGAACATAAGCGATACCGCCACTCATACCGGCTGCAAAGTTTTTGCCTGTTTTACCTAAGATAACAACTCTACCGCCTGTCATATATTCACAACCGTGGTCGCCTACACCCTCAACCACTGCAATAGCACCTGAATTTCTTACGCAGAAACGCTCGCCTGCAACACCGCTGATAAAGGCTTTACCGCTTGTAGCACCGTAAAGGGCAACATTACCAATGATGATATTTTCTTCCCTCTTGAATGTAGAACCCTTTGGAGGATAAACAATAAGCTTACCGCCGGAAAGACCTTTTCCGAAGTAGTCGTTGCTGTCGCCTACAAGTTCAAGTGTAATACCCTTAGGAATGAAAGCACCAAAGCTCTGACCGCCGGCACCGTTACATTTTACAGTAAAGGTATCGTCATCAAGGGTGTTTTCACCAAAGTGCTTTGTAACCTCTGAACCGAAAATTGTACCAACAGAACGGTCTGTGTTTGTTACATCAATCTCAATGGAGTGCTTTCTCTTTTTATTCCTAAATGCCGGTGACAATTCCTTAAGGATTATTTTTTCGTCAATGGTGTTTTGTAAACCAAAGTCGTAAGCATCCTCCGGGTTAAAGATTCTTGGAGCGTCTGTGTTTGCATAAGGGTTATTGATAATTTTAGACATATCAATTTTAGCACCCTTTGTGCCTTCCTCTGATTCCTTAACTCTAAGTAGGTCAGAACGGCCTACAAGCTCGTCAACAGTTCTGATGCCCAGCTTAGCCATATATTCACGAAGTTCCTGAGCAATAAAGTGCATAAAGTTTACTACATATTCAGGCTTACCTTTAAATCTCTTGCGCAGTTCAGGGTTCTGAGTAGCAATACCCACAGGACAAGTATCAAGGTTACAAAC
>JAXESA010000179.1:0-2518 GCA_034116205.1 Ruminococcus sp.
AAGTCCTGTTGACGAAAACTGTGAGTGTCACACCTGTAGGAATTTTTCAAGGGCATATTTAAGACACCTTAAAAAAGCTGATGAAATGCTATATATGCGACTTGCTGTAATACACAACCTGTATTTTTACAACAACCTTATGGAAAATATCAGAAACAGCCTTGAAAAGGGAGAATTTGACACTTTCTATAAATTGAATATTGACATTCTGGGAAATCGTATTTAAAATGACACTTGAAACTATATATAATTATTGATATAATTTAATAAGTATTATGAAATGGAGAATTAAACTATGAATCTTAATTTACTTTCCGCTGCCAACTCAGGCGGTAGTATGTGGACGCTTATCATCATTTATGTTGTTATCTTTGCCGGTATCTACTTTATTCTTATAAGACCAAAGTCAAAAAAGACTAAAGCAGAGCAGGAATTAAGAAACAGCCTTGAAATCGGCGACGAAATCACAACAATCGGCGGTATAGTTGGACGAGTTATTGCAATTCGTGAAGAGGCAGACGAGATTGTTCTTGAAACCGGTTCCGAAAAAACCAAGATGGTATTTAAGCGTTGGGCAATTTCAACAGTAAATACAGAAAAGGAAAAGCCTGTTACAGAGAAGAAAGCAAGCAAAGGTTTCTTTGGCAGAAAGAAGAAAGAAAATACCGAAGAGAATCCTGTTGAAAAATAATTTATAGTTTTAATGAACTGTTGTAAGCGTAGGTTTACAACAGTTTTTTTATTGTTTAAATAAATTAGTTTTGAATTGTCATAATAAATTAAGAATATTTATTTGAAATGTCATAATAATTATGATATAATATACTTGAAAAATAAATAACAGGGGTGAATTTATGCTTTACCGCAAAATAGAAACACTGATTGAATCTCATCTTAAATCCGATACTCAAAAAATATTATTAATTGACGGTGCAAGACAGGTTGGTAAAACCTATATTATTCGTTATGTGGGCAAAAAACTATTTGAAAATTTTATTGAAATTAATATGGTAGAGGATTTTCTTGGTGACAGATTATTTGAAAACATCAGGACTGTTGAGGATTTTTACCTGCAAGTTAGTATGCTTTCCGGAGATAAAATGAAGCAAAAAGAAAACACCTTGATTTTTATTGATGAAATACAGGCATATCCCCATTTACTTACTCTTTTAAAATTTTTGTCACAGGATAAAAAGTTCACTTTTATTGCAAGCGGTTCTCTTTTGGGTGTTACTCTAAGTCAAACAACCTCAATCCCTATGGGAAGTATTCGTAAGGTAAGAATGTTCCCTCTTGATTTTGAAGAATTTTTGTATGCTAACGGAATGAATGAATTTGTTATTAGTTCAATGCGAAAAAAGTTTGAACAGTTAGAGCCACTTGATGAAACAATGCATAATAAGATAATGGATTTTTTCAGAAAATTCTTGCTTGTCGGAGGAATGCCTGATGCTGTTAACTCTTATCTTGCTGAAAAAAATATTCAGGTTGTAAGAGAAATTCAAAGTGAAATTCATGACTACTATTCTGCTGATGCCTCAAAATATGATACGGAAAAGAAACTCAAAATACGCAAAGTATATGAGCTGATACCGTCAAATATGAAAAACAAGAAGAAAAGAGTTGTGGCACAAAACATTGAAAATAAGCGAGGAAAAACCTTTAGGGATTACAGTGACGAGTTTGAATACTTAATCAGTGCCGGAATTGCACTAAATGTGCAGGCAATTTCTAATCCTGTTTTCCCTCTTATTGACTCCTCGGGAAAAAACCTTTTAAAGCTTTACCTTAACGATGTTGGTATTCTCACCGGTATTCTCTACGGTAACAATATAAGGGCTGTTTTAGACGATAACAAAAGTATTAATCTCGGCTCAGTTTACGAAACGGTTGTAGCAAGTGAATTGATTGCCCACGGACACAAGCTGTTCTATTATGACAACAGAAGTAAAGGCGAGGTTGATTATCTGATAGATGATTACGACACCCTATCAGTTGTCCCTATTGAGGTTAAGTCAGGCAAGGACTACACCATTCATAGTGCTTTAAATAACTTTGTTCAAAATGACGGCTATAACATTAAAAAAGCATTTGTAGTGTCAAATGAAAGGAATATAAAGCATAACGGTAAGATAACTTATCTACCTATTTATTATATTATGTTCTTTTAATTATCATAAAATTTTTCACCTCTGAATATGATTTAGTATCATATTCGGGGGTGTTTCTTTTTGAAAAGTATAACAATTGAATTTAGCAAATCTACATTTATTAAAGGGATAGTAATAGGTTTAGTTGTGGGAGAAATCGTATTGTTTGTACTTTTGAGCATTACCTCTGCTGTTATGACAAGCACAGGAATACTGAACAATACTTTACTTGAAGTATTACTTACAGTAATTTGCTCAGTTTCTACCTTTATCTCCGGTATTGTAAGCTCTAAAATCATTAAAATGAAAGGTCTTATTAACGGATTTGTCAGCGGTATGCTGTTTTTCCTTTTGATATTTAGTGCAGG
>JAXESA010000180.1:0-10892 GCA_034116205.1 Ruminococcus sp.
GCGGCAGACAACAGAACATATTGGAGTGCCATTGCACTCTTAGCCGGAAGTTCACGGATTTGATCCTTTAGGCGGTTAAATTCCTCAACAGACATAATCTGAATATTGTTGGAAAAGCCGTTGGTAACATAAAATTCCTCACCAAGAGCCTCCCTAAATCTCTGTGGCAGAACAATCCTGCCCTTAGCGTCAACGGAATGAACCGACATACCTGAGAACATATTTATCTGCCACCTCCAAAATTCAGAATAAAAATGACATCTATACAACATCAATCAACACTTAGTGTCACACATTGACACAGAATGCCACTTCACAAACACTATTATATACCATAGGTTAAAATTTTGCAAGGAATTTGTAACAATTTATTTAACCAATTTTGATTTTTGATTATGGAAAGGTTAATTTTTGAACTTTTACACAAAAAGCTGTGACGATTTTTATTCGTCACAGCTTAAATATAAATATTTACATCATAGAAGTAATGGCATGTCGTGGGCCATACAGTTTTTTCAGCACCTTATATTGCATTTTATTATTTATTGTCATAACTCTTATACCGTCATAGCCCTTGCATTCATAAATCATTGCTTACTGTTCCTCCCTTTGCAGGAACAGAAGTAATAATTTGTTTAATTTATGCAACTATGTTTGCATTATTTGTTTTATATCTTCATAACTATTTATTATTGTAAATTGTCTTAACGATAAGAATTTTGGTAGATAGAAATTACATCTTCATCGCTCATTTCAAAACGGTCACACATAAAGAGTCCACCCATTGTCCTTTTGGCGTCCTTTGCCATTGTTTCAAATTCTTCAGGCTTAATACCGTAATCGCTCATTTTCAAGTTTGCAACTCCGCACTTTTCCTGCAAGTCTTTTAAGGCATCAATAAAGTCCATTGGCTCCTTTGCATTTTCCTTGCCCAGTGCTTTTGCCATATCAACAAAACGCTGGTCACATATGTGCTTTTCTATCCATTTTGTAAAATAAGCAACAGAAATCATAATTAGTCCTGCACCATGCGGTAAATCCTGATGATAACCCGACAGGGCATGCTCCATAGAATGTTCGCTTACACAGGAACTAAACTCCATAGAATAACCGCTCATTGTATTGGCAAAGGCAACCTTTGTTCTTGCCTCTAAATCCCAGCCGTCCTTTACAGCACGAGGCAAATATTCTGCAATGTTTTTAATGGCCGTAAGCTCAACCATTTCAGATGCCTCGTTACAATACTTTGATACATATCCCTCTATACTGTGGAATAGTGCGTCAAACCCCTGATATGCAGTGTAGTCCTTGGGGACTGTCAGCATAAGCTCAGGGTCCACAATAGCAAGGTCGGGATAACCACCCTGAAAGCCTATTTTTTCGTGGGTAACGGGATTTGTCACAACACCCCAGCAATCCACTTCACTGCCTGTTCCTGCACTTGTTGTAATTTCAATGTATGGCAAGGGTTCTTCTGTCAGAGGCCTTCCGCCACCTGTTCCTCCTTGAACATAATCCCACACTCTGCCCTCTTTTTGGGGAACTACAGCAGAAATAATTGTGACTGAATCAAGAACAGAGCCACCGCCAAGGCCAACGATAAAATCACAGTTGTTTGCACGGGCATATTCAACACCCTCCATAATAGTTGGCTCAAGGGGGTTAGCTTGTATTTTGTCAAAGACAACAAAATCAACCCCTGCATCTGTAAGACCCTTTTTCACCTCATCAAGGCTACCGTTGTTTTTTACCGATTTTCCGTTAGAAATAACCAGCAAAGCCTTTTTGCCGGGCATTTCCTCCTTTGCCAGTTCCTTTACCATACCTGCTCCAAACAAAACTTTTGTGGGTACATTCCAAACATAACTCATAACAATTTTTACTCCTTTTTAATATATCTTGAATTTTTATGATTATAGTATAGCATTAAAGTTAACTTTAATGTCAAGAGTTTCTTTAAGTTTCTTGCAGTAGGTTGATTATGCAATTTGCGAAATGTTGTCAATGTATTTGTAAGAATAAAAGATTAACTATATATTTTGTATTTTGAAAGATTCTATGCGTTCACAATGATTTTGTTGCAATAGGGTTTCGTATTTCAAAACAAGAGAAAAAATGGCTTTGTAATGTGGTTTTTTAGCCATAACGCAAAAACAAGCAATAGTTGACTTACTATCGCTTGTTACTTTCACTCTTTCATTTTCTGGGTTACCCAACATTCCACAAAAATGGACTTGAAGTTTATCCCTTGGCATTTTTTAAAAAATTAATATTATAATTCTCAATTTCCGATAAACTACTATCAGAGTAATTGTCGTTTACATAGTACCAAGGCTTTGAAAGAAAATAGTTTGAAATTGACTCAGTCACAAAAGGTCTTCCGTGACGAGCATAAATTTCGTTAATTGCCATTTGTAATGTATCATCATCCATGCCATATATATCAGAATAACTTAGTCTGACCAGATTTGATTGTGGTAAAATATAGTCACTTGTGTAATAATATCGGTTAGGATTTGCAACTATAACTGTTGTTGCAGGTTGTGTTTTTGTAACTTGAGTTTTTTCCTTAACCTTAACTAAACAGCTAGCAGTCTTTCCGTTATCGGTTATGCACTGTATGTTTACGTTGCCTGACTTAAGGGCAGTAACATTACCGTTATTATCAACACAAGCAATAGAAGAATCCGAACTTGACCAAGTGACATCTTGCGATGCATCAGCAGGTAAAACCTTAGCAGTCAAATTATTTTGAGAACCCACATTCATTCCCAACGAATTGTTACTCAAAACAACGCTCTCAGCTTCAATATCATTTACTGTTACAAGACAGCTTGCCTTAATACCATTTTGAGAAAGGGCTGTTATTGTTGTCTCTCCCTTTTTTAATGCCTTTACTTCACCATTGGAAACACTTGCCACTGTTTCATCAGAGGAAGACCATATAAGTGATTTATTTTCGGCATTATCGGGTATTATTAATACATTTATTGTTGACGAACCTCCAACCGTCAGTGTCAATTTGTCGCTGCCAAAATCTATTTTTTCTATCTCTGAACCAAAGCAGCCTGACAGAACAACACCAATAAGCAATGCCAAACATAATAATAATGAAACTTTTCTCATTTCTCCTCCAAAAATAATCATTAAATCTATATTTCTATGCCCTGATATTTCGCAGAGCTAAACTCCTGAGTATTGAAAACACTATTAAAAAATAGATGAGCATAATCCATACTTATATCATATAACCAATTATTTCGATATTTTACACTTATTCTATCACATATCTTACAACAATTCAATATTTTCAATAAAAAAATGTTACAATCTATTATTTTTTTGTACTTATACACCTTGTTTTTTAATCAAACTTATCATAAGAATTAATTTAAAGTTTTAAATTAGATTGAACATCTTCCTGTTAACTGTAATACACTAAGCCTGATAAAAAACTATCAACATAAACTGTCGTATTATGTTTTCCGGAGTATAATATAGCACAAATGCCCCTCAATAATATTTTTTCATTTTACTATTCCTTTTTCGGGTTTATCCCAACATTTGACAATCAGCCATTTAAAAAGTACCGACCCCCAAAGGCAGAACTCAATCTGACTATATGGAGGTCGGTAAAGTGTTTTTAGAACATATTACATCTTAAATTTTACTGTGTACCACTTGTTTGTGTACTTTTTGCCGGAAACTTTAGTATAGGCTTGTACCCTTACATAGTAGGTTTTACCCTTTTTTAGTTTTGTAAGAGTGGCTTTGTTTTTGCTGTTCTTAACAGTCTTGGCGCCCTTGAATTTTTTGTTTGTGGCATACTGTACTTTATAACCGCTAGCACCTGCAAGAGATTTCCAAGTGATTTTTGCTTTTGTTTTGCTTATCTTCTTAACCTTGGATATATCTTTTGATTTAAAGTTCCTTGGAGATGCAATAATCTTTGTTTTTACATATGCCGATTTATATTTACTGCTCTCTGTGGCTTTTACTGTAATTACTGCACTTCCACCACCCTTTACTGTCACCTTACCTGTTGAAGATACAACAGCAACCTTTTTGTTACTGCTTGTGTAGGTTAGTTTTGACTTTGCCTTTGCGTTAAGTTTGAATGAATTTCCGCCTTTTGTAACATACTTTGATTTTACGCCTGTTACTCTTTGATTTAGCTTATTAACTGAAATTTTTACTATTTTTTTAGCGGGCATATATCCATTTGCTTCTTTTGCAGTAATTGTAATTGTTGCAGTTCCGCCACCCTTGATTGTTACAGTACCGTTTGATGATACATACGCAACCTTAGGATTACTGCTAACATATGAAAGTGCTGTTTTGGCTTTTCCTCCAAGGTTAAATGACCTTGCACCATATGTTAACTTATACTGTTCCTTGGCAACATTTATTACTTGACTGCCATTATATACATAATGCATTTTAGCACCAAAAAGACTTTGATTATACTCGCCAATGTTTACATTATTCCATTTTGCTTTTGTTCCTTTGTAATATACATCAGCCAAGCGTTCACATTCACTAAATGCAGACCTACCAATGTTGATCACACTGTCGGGGATTGTAATAGAAATAAGATTTCCTTGCCACGCGAAAGAATGATTGGCTATACCCTTTGTTCCTGACTTTAAACTTATTTTTGTACTTTTTGGCATACTACCTTTGTAACCAATCGCCCATTTACCTAAATATACAACTCCATTGGGTTGGTTATTATAATATGCAGTATTATAAAACGCATAATATTCTATTTGTGTTACACTATCCGGAATTGTTATCTTTGTTAGATTTTCACAACCTACAAAAGCCGCATAACCTATGCTTGTAACGCTATTACCTATTTCTACAACGGATAGATTTGAACAACCCTCAAATAAGTAAGAATTGATGCTTGTAACAGAGTCCGGTATTGATATACTTGTTAAACCTGCGCATTCACTAAAAGCACGTCCTCCAATTTCCGTTACACTGTCCGGTATGATTACACCGGATAAATTAGAAGCAGATTGAAATGCACTATCATCAATAGTTGTTACACTATCAGGGATTACAAAGGTCTTATCTGTTTTTCCAATTGCATACTGTATTAATTTAGTCATTGATTTGTTATATAAATCCCCGTTTAAAGACGAATAATTCAAATTCTTATCATCAACTTCTATTTTTGCTAACTTATCACAGGCTATAAACGCACAATAACCAATGTGTGTTACACTTTCAGGGATACTTACACCTGCCAAATTTTCACACCATGCAAAAGCACAATCTCCAATTTTTACTACGCTGTTAGGGATGTTAACACTGGTCAAGTTATTACAACTACTAAATGCTCCATCTCCAATACTTTTAACACTGTTAGGGATGCTTATATTGTTTAAGCTAGAACAACATTCAAATGCTCCTTCTCCAATACTTAATACGCTGTTGGGGATTGTTACACCGGTTAAATTTAAACAACCGCTAAACACATAATTTCCAATTTTCATTACACCGTCAGGGATTATTGCGCTAGTTAATTCAGAACAACCATTAAAAGCACTATCCTCAATATACATAACGCTATCAGGAATAATAATACCTGATAGATTCTCGTTCCAACTAAAGCAGGAACCTGCTATTCCCTTTGTTCCATATTTTAATTCAATATTGGTATTTTCAGGCATTTCCTCTTTATATCCAATTATCCAATCATCCATATATACAACGGTATCGGCATAATTATCAAAGTATGCCGTATTATGAAATGCATACTCTCCAATACTTGTTATACTGTTTGGGATTGTTATACTTTCTAAGTTATAGCAACCGCTAAAAGCATAACTTCCAATGCTTGTTACACCGTTAGGGATTGTTATACTTTCTAAACTACTGCAACCGTAAAAAGCATAACTTCCCATGTTTTTTACGCTGTTAGGGATTGTTATCACTTTAAGATCCTCTTGCTCATCAAAAACATAATCTGCTATTCCAATTGTCCCGTCCTTAAGTTTTATATTTGCATTTGCAGACATATCACCTTTATAACCGACTGCCCAAGCATCTATATACACAACACCGTTAGGCTGGTTATTGTAATCTGCAGTATTATAGAACGCATCGCCACCAATACTTGTAACGCTATTAGGGATATGTATATTTCTTAAATTAGAACAACCTTGAAATACTCCTTCCCCAATACTTAATACGCTGTTAGGGATTGTTATATCCGCTAAACTTGTGCAACCGCTAAATGCTTCAAATCCAATGCTTATTACGCTGTCGGGAATAGTTATTTGGGTTATGCCTTCACAATAGAAAAATGAATAACTTCCAATACTTGTTACGCCATTTTCAATAACAACTTTATTAATATTGTCACGAAAATCGTGCCATGGAGCAGGTGCTTCCCAATCATCATAAGAACCCATATCACCATTACCCGAAACAGTCAGGGTTTTTGTGGATGCATCATATGTCCATGTGCATTCACCTGTTGTTCCACTTTGGTCTTGTACAGCCTCATCTGATGTTGCAACGCTGTACTTGTCCAAAACATCAGCACCCACAGATACAACATCCTTTGTTCTTTCATTTTTGCTAGTTTCATCCGCAAAGGCAGTCAGTCCTGCAAACGAGGAACAGACTATCAATATTGACAGAATGACGCTGATAAATCTCTTTGCCCTCATAAAAAATCCTCCCCAAAATGAATAGTTCAATGAATATAACTATCATAAAATATATAACATGATAATTTTACCACTAGTTTTATGATTTTCAACAAATTTTACGTATTTTCCTTATAATTTTTATTAATTTCAATTTCTCTTTCAATTTGATATATTAAATTATATCAAAACCATAATAAAGTCAATTTTGGAAACCGTATATCATCTATATTGTTATAATGAAGTTATTTATGTTCATTACATTTATATAGTCAACCTTTCTTGCCAGCTTAGTTACCATAGAAATTCCAAGGTATTCGTTTTCCTTTATTTTCCTATACATTTCATCCTGTTCTTTTGCAGAGAAAGCCTTGCAGTTGTCCTTTGTTCTCAGGATAATTTCATCTTCATCCTTATAAATTCTTATGTTGATGCTATAATTTTTTCTGTGGTCAAAGCCGTGATTGATTATGAGCATAGTAACCTCTTCAAAGAAGAGCTGAATCATATATGCGGTTTTTCTGTCTATTCCAAGCTTATTGCAAAAGTCAATAACCTTGTTTTGCATTTCACCAAATTCTTCTTTTGAATTGATAACAAATTCCACATGGCTACCCTGCTTAATATCCACATCATCAAACATACTGAAAAAGCTTTTGCGATTAGGATTACTTTTGTTTTTAATTCCATTTGCCAAGATTATTGTGGCTGTAAGGAGAATTTCGCTTATGGGGATTGATAGCCACAACCCTATTGTGCCAAAAGGATAAACCAGAATAAAGCTGATTATTACAATATACACCAATTTATTCATCAGAGTTACTACATTAGTAAGTCTGATTTTCTCCTCTGCTTGTAAAAGATTGATGTAGTATTCATTGAATGCTAGGAAAGGCAGACTAACAGCGTGACACCTCAACACCGTTACAGCACCGCTATATGAGGTCGAATTTGTATCAAGATACAGCCTTGCAAGGAGGGGAGACAGGACAAAGTAGATAATTGCAAGACCGCCTACAAAAATCAAGATATATTGTAATGCTTTTTTTGAGGTAGCAACAAGAGAATCAATATCCTTTTCTCCAAGAAAAATCCCAACAATGAGAAATACCGCACCACCAATACCTACACCAACACTTTCGGCAAGATAACGGATATTCTGCTGTACAGTAAAGGATGCCATTGCAACTCCGGCACCTGCGAAGAGAATAAGTCTGTTAATAAAAAACGGTCGCAAAAAATTACCTATTCTTTTAGTTGCCCTTGGCATACCAATTCTAATCAGTTGTCGTAAATTATCAAAACACAATTTTTTAAAGCTGATTTTAAAAAGTGAATTTTTGCTTATAAATGATAACAAAAGCACAATTGCACTTATGTAGTAGCTCATTGATGTGGCAAAGCCCATACCAAAAAGTCCCCACCCAAGCACCGCAACATTTAGAAAATCTCCTGCAATGTCGCTTATTGTAAGAGCCACAATAGATGCTGTAATAAGCTTGTTTGAGCCATTAAGCTGTACAAGAGGAATAAGAACAGCAACAAAGATATGACCGGGAGCGCCGATAAAAAATCCCCTGATATAGTCAGAAGTATTGTTGTGAAGGGTTGCATCTTTTACTCCTGCACCCATTAGACTTGCAAGAAGTCCTGAAAAAATTATACCTAAAAGGGCTATGATTATTGATACAACAAGAGTAATAAAGAAAACCATTGAAAAGGTTCTGTTTGCCTGCTCCTTTTTGCCATTTCCGATTTCGCTACAACATATTTTTTGTCCGCCAGCCGATATTACACCACTGATAATCGCAAGTATAGTGTAGGAAACACTTGCAATACCACTTGCTGCTAATGCAAAATCTCCAAGAAAACGACTTGTCATTATGCCGTCAATTATGTAGGTGATTGCACCGGCAATTTCCATAAGGATAATACCAAAAGCAGCATCCCTAAGCATTTTACCGATGATTATATTTTTATTCCTTTTTTCTAAAACTTTCATCTGTTTTTATCTCTACTTTAATATCTTGTTCGATTTCAAGAATATTACAGTCTGCAAAAAATTCAAAAATATTTTCTTTATCGCCTTTTGAAAGGAAAAACTTCTGTTTTTCTGTATTTTGCAGTTTGTATTTTCTCTTATCCCCATCAGCAAATGTGGTATATTTGTGCTTTATATCTAATACATCAATGCTATAAACACCGCCATAAAGTTTGGCATCAAAAATATCAATATTAACTCCGAATAATTCAACTCTGAAAGGTTGTTTTGATACAACACAAAACCGATTATTGTTTATTCCTAAGTTGTATAATGTTTCAAGCTTTTGCTTATCTGCGACATATGAATCATTATGGCAAAAAACTATTTTATCCGAGTAACCTTTGTCAGCAATATCAAGGAGTAAATTGATTTTGTTATAATCATCACCTGAAAAATCCCTTGGCAGCACAAGCTTCACCTTGTAATATTCCTCAATCCTGTACAGCTCTTTTAATATCTCGGTACTAAAGGTATGAATCTCCTCACCACAAAAATCCGTGGATGAAAAAATAACCTCTTGATTTGAACTAATAAAGCTTATACTTTTTTTACCGATTTTCTTGTTAAATTCCAAAAACTTTTTATATTCAAGGTTCCCGTAAACCGACTGTGATTTTCTCTTTGAAATTTCAATTTTCACAGTGGGGTTTTCTTCGGTAGCTGTAAAATCTATTCTGTATGTGTTGAGTATATCCTTGTGGTTATCAAGCCTTATACTATCACCGTTTTTTGTAACTTCAAGATATTTACTTTTTATTTCAAACTTTTCATCATCTATACTGCAAACAATGGTTATGTTTTCATAAAAATTCCCAATATCCGGTAAATTCTTCTTCTTTTTAAGTTTCCATCGTGGATGTTCAAAGTCGTAATCCTGCCATCCGTTTTCGTACACATAAGGGATAAAACCCATAGTCTTTTTTGTTTCAGAAACATACAGCATTGAAAATGCGTTGGTGTGGTCGTCGCTATAATAGGTTGCACCCCCAAACAGAATTGCTCCGCCTCCCGGTTGCTTATTGAGCCTTGGTCTTTCGGCACTTTCGGTGTGACCGCAAAGGAGAAGATTTGCACAGTTTAACAACATTGGAAAAGTTGCAAATCTATTGTCATAGGTACTGATTTCGTTAGGGTGGAGGAATCTATCAGAATGATGAAACAACGCAACGGTGTACCACACCTCATTTTTTGCCGGCAGGATACCATACTCCATAAGGGATTTAATTTGTTCTTGTCCAAGCCACATTTTATCAACAGAAATATCCTTTTGTGACATAAGCAAGGAAGTGTTTAGTGATACAATTCTTAAAACTTTTCCACAAGAAAAATCTACATCCTTAAATCCTACACTATAACTGTACATTCGTTTTCCGTTAAGGGGGTATGTGTATGGTTCCACACCTAAATCATAACAGAACTTGTTGTAAGCATTAAGCGATGGTTCAACCTTATGGACATTATCGTACCTATAAAGCTCGTCAATTTCCGTTGTCATATCGTCGGTGTACTCTCTGTCAAGACATTTATATGATAAATCTACATCATGATTTCCCACGCAAAAGGATATATCTTTTCCGGTAAGATTGCAGACGGAAAGAAGTTTTTTAAACCAAGTTAAGGCTTCATTATATTCTGCTGATTTTCCATGCCACACAATGTCACCTGTAAAGACAATATGTTCCGGCTTAAGGTTTTCATCAAGATGTTCAATAACTTCAATAAGCTCATCAAGAATTAAATCGTGCTTAGCAAAATTCTCTTTAATATTATAGCAGGGATAATTTCTGCCAAAGTGTATGTCTGATAAATGTAGAATGTTCAATATGTTACCTCTTTATATGTATGAAAATCAACCTTTGGAATTACTGCTCTATACAATACATTTATTATACAATATAGAAATTTACATAACAAGTCTTGTTTTCACTATTTGTAGGCACTATCACAAAAATCAATATTTGCAATCATATCATCAAAACTCTCCCTACAAACGGTCCACAGGACTGTTTTCTTGACTCCGATTGCAACATAGTCGTTTAGCGTCGTGCGTAAATGCACTTCCTCAAACTCCTTGTTGCGGCTCTTCCTCGAACTCCCTGTTTCCGCCACCGGCGGCGGTCGTTCTCGTCACCTCAAGTCCTGTCACTAAAAAATACAAGGGATACCCAAAAGGCATCCCTTGT
>JAXESA010000181.1:0-2930 GCA_034116205.1 Ruminococcus sp.
CCTTGATGGTGATTATACCTCTAAGCTTGCTCAGATTGTCGGCAACATAGCAGGTGTAAATGGTTTCTTTGTCAACACCTGTTCGTCTGATTCGCTTGATTGCCTCCTCGGCTGTCATATCGGGTCGAAGAATAACAAGCTCGGTGGTCATAATTGAACCGGCTGAATCCTCCGGAAATTTCAGCAACATATTAATTTGCTTTCTGTCCTCAGGTGTGCTTTGGCGAAGAATACGCTTTACCACATTGGCAGGCATTTCTTCAATCATATCAACAACATCATCAAGGAACATATCGTCCAAAACTTCCTTAAGCTCGGTGTCGCTTAGGGAGTGAATGAGAAATTCCTGTGTTTCTTCATCCATTTCAACAAAGGCGTCAGCAGCAGTATCCTTGGGAAGAAGTCTGTAAAGCACAGGCATTTTTTCGTTTTGGATTTCTTCAAAAATTGCTGCAATATCCACAGGATTCATTGTGGTGAGTATGTCACGCAGGGTGGCATACTTTTTGTTTTTCAAAAGATTTTTAATTGTCTCTTGAAGAGAAATAACATTTGTTTCCACGGGGATTCTTCCTTTCTTGTATTTTTGTTGTTAAAGAGTCTGACTCTTTAGTGAAAGATTATCCCCGGAAAAGGTGAGGGTGGTTTAAGGGCTAAATGCCCTTAGTTTATCAAAACAGAAATCAGTGGATACACGTTTATCACCGATTTCTCCCATACTTTCTCCGGGAACAGAGCCTAAATTGCCTCCGGCATCCAATGATTTCACCTCGATTGCTAATAAATTGACTAATTGACATAATATTTGTCTATTAAGCCCTAAAAGTTATTTTACACCCAATACAACAAAAAAGTCAATTAAATCTATTTTAAATATTTCCCCAATACTGTAAATTATCATTAAATAGAAAAACCCTGCACAAAAGTGCAGGGTAATAAGAAGTTTTTTCAAAGGATTAACCTATATTTTTATGTGTCGTCTTTTCCGTGACCTTTCAGACTGCTACCCATAACATCAGAAACATCTGTAATGGTGACAAATGCGTTTTTGTCAATTTTCTTAACAATAGATTTTAGTTTTGCAATCTGAAAACGGTTGACAACAAAGTAAATCATTGTCTGCTCTTTTCCGGCATAGTAGCCTGTGGATTTGATGTGGGTAATACCGTGGCCAAAAGCTTCAGAAAGCACATGGCTTATCTCCTCTTCCTTGGTGGTGATAATCATTGCTGACTTTGCCTTGTCAAAGCCCTCCACAATAAAGTCAACTGTTTTTATTGCGGCGCAATAGGTGAGTATGGAGTACAGAGGAAGAATGTAGCTTTGGAGTATTGCACCTGTAACAATGTACAGTATGACGTTGTATATCATAACAAAGTTGCCCACAGTAAGCCCCAGCTTTTTTGCAAAGATAACAGCCATAACCTCGACACCGTCTATGGCACCGCCAAACCTTATTGTAAGTCCACTACCAACACCTGAAATAAGTCCACCGAAAATGGCACACAGCAAAAGGTCATCTCCGGCAAAGGGTGAGGCTTTACTTACATCAATGGGAAGAATATATGTAATCACATATGAAGATAGAGAGTAAACAGTGACGGCAAATATGGAGTAGATAGAAAAGGTTAACCCCTGCTTTTTTGCCCCGTATATAAACAGGGGAATGTTGAGAACTAAAAGGAAAAAAGAAAGTGAAAATTGCGGAGGGGTGATTTGCCAAAGCAACATTGATGTTCCGGAAAAACCGCTGTCGTAGAGATGAACAGGGGCTAAGAATAAGGTTACACCAATGGCATTTATTATTCCTGCCAACAGCAGGACTAAAAAGTTAAAAGGCTTTAATTCTTCCTTCAACTTATTTCCTATTGACATAAGACTTTCCTCCCTTGAAATTGGATATAAACAAAAAATCCATCTGAAGCGTCAGATGGATTTAATAGTGAAATTAAATTGTTCTCTGCAAGAGATTAGCAGAAGAATACATCCATTTCTTTTTCTTCGCCGTCAGCAGTGAAGTATGCCTTCTGATCCTGTGGCTTCAAGTAAATTGTATATTCCTTAGCGTCCTTGCCATTAACGATTTTTACATTGTTGATAACATCTTCGATTGAAACCTGTACTCCGTTGAATTCAACAAAAAAGTTAACCTTCGGTGCCTTAACAGCCTTCTTTGAAGGAGTTTTTTTAGTAGTTGTCTTCTTTACAGGAGTTTTGGCTGTTGTCTTCTTAGCGGCTGGCTTCTTTTCAGCGGCCTTTGTTGTCTTTGCAGCCTTTGTTGTTGTCTTAGCTGTTGTCTTCTTTGCAGGAGCAGCTTCTTCCTTAGTTGTAGCAGTAGCTGCCTTTGCTTCGGTTGCTTTAGCCGCAGTTGTTTTTGTTTCTGTTTTCTTTGCGGCTGTCTCTTTTTTTGTAGTTGCCATTAGAAAAAACCTTCTTTCAAAAATTACGGCAGTTTTCTGCCCTCAATAGAATTATAAGTTTTTTGACAACCTAAGTCAATTTATATGAGAAAAATTCGGAAAATTATACATATTTGTTGTTTTGTAAAATATGGGATTAGTCAATGTGACAAAAGAAAAGACATAATTTTCCTAATATTGACGAAAAATTTATCATCTTGCACAGATTATTTTTAATATATTATGCAATAACAACAAAAAAATAGCCTTAATTTGGCAGTTGAACTTGTTTTATTGTTGACTTTGTTTTTTGTGAGGATATAATAGAAAACAGAAAACAGAAAATATATAAGTCCTGTTTATGGTACAGTGATTATGATATTATTATGGAGATGAGAACCTAAATTGCCAAAGTGAAGCTCGGATTTTTGGGGTAAAAAATGAGAAATACCACGGGTTCACTTTGACAAAAGGTAGGGTGTTATATATAGATATTTCAAGATTTTCAGAGCCTGAGGAAGCCGCCACCAA
>JAXESA010000182.1:0-4229 GCA_034116205.1 Ruminococcus sp.
CTCAAATCAGTTAAGGCACGAACACCAAGATTGTGACGCAAATCCCAAAGAATTTGCTTTGCTTCAATATTAAAGCCGTCCTTTTTTTCTACAAAAATTCTTCTCACATTTGACATTTAATTGACCTCCATTGGGAAATAATCAATATATAGAGTTATTTTATCACACAACCACACTATTTATATTATCCAGCGGAATTATAAAAAATATTATTCTCCTTATTGACCTATAATCTGCTTTAAGTTAAAATTTAAGTAAGAAAAAAATAACTAATAATTACATTTTTATTTAAGGAGGTAAATTTATGAAAAAAATTATTAGTATTTTACTAGTCATCGGAGTTTTAATGAGTTTTTCAACAGTTATGGTCACGGCATCAGCCACAGAATCTGTGGGTGCCGGCACTGACACTAATGCCTCGGAGGCAATCGGAAAGGTGTATTTTGAAAAACCAAGTGTATGGGCAGGTACGTCTTTCTACGCACATATTTGGGAAACAGAATCCGGCACATCATTCTTCGGTTGGCAGACTAAGAAAGAAAAGCTTACAGAAAAAGGAGGAAAGCTTTACTACGACCTTAGCATATTAAAAGATGCAAACGAATGGATTCCAGATGGATTACAACCAGGGGTTGACTACACAATTATGTTTAGTGATAACCTGGGTAATGAAACATGCGGAATTATGTTCAACACAAACTGCATAGGTGACACAGCTTATGTTACATCAAATAAGAAGAATTTTGAAAATGCAGTAGATCCAACTAGGCATACCTATCCAATTGCGTGGAAAGATAATGCTAAAAAGTATGGTATTCCTCTTCATATTACATCAGCGGGAACAATTCAGGGGCAATTTATCGTATCTGACAGCACCCCAATAAAAATTATTTATGATTGGGATCAATCCTATCCAACATATCCAAATTCATCTTTTTACAGTCCACAGTCCTCTGCGAGGGATCACAGAACAAGACTTGCTGAAATCAAAAGAGAAATCAACAAAATGATTTTTGCAGGACAAATATACTATGTCGGCGGTGGTGTTTACAAGGGTAAATTACCTGCAGACTGGATTTCACCTCAAAACAACAAACCAACATCTTATTTATCATTATGTTTAAAATCCGGCACATCACAGATATTTAGGGTTAATAACGGAAAGGCAAAAGCCTGGGCAACCTCAAACAAAAAAGTTGCCACAGTTAGGAACGGAAAGATTACCGCACTTAACAAGGGAACTGTTACTATAACATCCACACTTACAACAGGAAAAAAGCTAAGCTGTAAGGTAACAGTTACAACTGCACCAAAGCTGTCCAAAACAACTGTTAAGGTGAAAAAGGGCGGAACAGCAGTAGTAAAGTTGGATGGCAAGGTTTCGTCAATAAACAACAAATACACAAACACAAAGGTTGCCAAAATTACATCAAAGGCAAACGCAACAACGCTGAAAATCAAGGGACTTAAAAAAGGCACTACAACTCTGAAAATCAAGGTTAACGGTGTTAAAACCCTGAATCTGAAGGTTAAGGTTAAATAACAAATAGTATTATAAAGAGCCAAGAGGACTAAAACTCTTGGCTCGTTTTTTGTTTATTCTTTTATTCAAAGGGGCATTTTTTGTAAAATTCTACGGCTTTTCCTTGGTCAAAAATTCAATACTTCTCTCGATAATATCAATGCTTTTGCCCCAGTCTTTACCCTGACTGCGGTAGTCGAACATACTGCAAAAGTAGGTTGCGTCCTCCTTTAAATCCTTTAGATAATTTTTGAAAAGACTTGTTGTGGCGTCGTAAAAGTCAGTTAGGTTGCTTCCCCTTAAACTGCTGTTTGCCTCCTCCATAACCTTGCCGTAATGCTCAAGGCAGACAAATTCCTGACCTCGGTAAAGGCTTTCAAACTCATTGCCCTTTTTCCACTCTGTCAGCACAATTTGAATCAGGTGGTTCATATTATTTTCTATTCTGTCGCACACATAACAGCTTCTTGTAAGTTGATTTATCTTTGCAAGGAACTTTTTGTCAGGCTTTTTGCCCTTTGGCAGGGAATCAATAATTTCTTGGAGATGACTTTCCAAAATCAGGGCATTGGGGAGCTTGTTGCCCTCCTTAGTCATCATAGAAAAATGCCTGTGGCAAAAGCCCTTTTTGTTTGTTTCAATCCTTGTGTTTGGCTCCATCATTGCGTCCCCCACAATGTAAGCCACCTGATTTTCCTCTAACATTTTTTCCATTGTGCAGAAGGGACATCCCTTTTTCTGTGAAAAAATATCATTTATTGGTATTGTGCGTATATCCTCTTTCATCTAAAACACCACCGCTAAAGTATTGCTGAATACAGTATAACACATACCTTGCCTTGTGAAAACAAGAAAATAAATTTTCTTCCTAACTGCTTAAAAAAGTGATATAATATATAAAAACACAGGGGGTTTAGAGTATGGATTATTGCTACAAAGACGGTACAATGATTGTGAAAAATGTTACCTCTCTTGATTTAGGGGAAACACTTGACTGCGGTCAGTCCTTTAGGTGGAGGGATAACGGTGACGGCTCTTTTACAGGTGTCGCATACGAAAAACTTGTTACAGTAACAATACAAAACGGGGATTTACATATCGAAAACACAACCGAACAGGACTTTGAAAAAATTTGGCGAAATTATTTCGACCTTGATTTATATTATGACAGCATAAGGGAAAGTATTGGGAAAATTCACCCTGTGCTGAAAGAGGCATCTTCCTACGCTCCCGGAATAAGGATACTCCAACAAGAGCCTTGGGAGGCGCTATGCACCTTTATCATCAGCCAAAACAATAACATCAAAAGGATAAAGGGAATTGTTGACAGGCTTTGCGTAAGTTTTGGCAATAAAATAGGAGATACTGATTTTTACACCTTTCCAAAGCCTGAAAACCTTGCAAAGCAAAACCCTGACGACCTTGCACCCCTTAGGGCAGGTTTTCGGAACAAGTACATAATTGACGCTTCCCGAAAGGTTGCAAGTGGTGAGGTTGACCTTGAAAAATGCAGAAATGTTCCATATGATGAGGCTCGGGCAGAGCTGTGTAAAATAAAAGGAGTTGGCAACAAGGTTGCGGACTGCACCTTGCTTTTTGGTATGCACAGGATTGAGTCTTTCCCTATTGATGTATGGATGCGCAGAGCTATGGAAAAGCTTTTCCCCAATATGACAGGTGAGGATTTTGGAGAATATGCAGGAATTGCACAGCAGTACATTTTCCACTATGCCCGTATGCACCCTGAACTTTTTGAGGGATAATTTTCTGCTAAGGAAATGCCCACATTGTATTATTTGTGAAATCAACATTACTGCAAATTAACTGCAAAAAACCGAGCAATCCACTTAGGATTACTCGGTTATCTTTTTGTTAACTATTATTACTCAATCAACTTTTGCAATTACTTGAGGTATGTAAGACCTGTTTCGCCGATTGCTCCGGAAATTCCGTTAAAGCCGGATGCACAGCATACATATACTCTCATATTGCCCTGTCCAAGACTGCTTACTGAAAGTGTGCCGTTTGTTACAGTCTTTTGGTCGCCTGTTACAGCGTCAATGTATGTACCGTTAGGGATGCCCTTGAATGTAGTGCTTCCGCTCAATGCAACGCAGGCAAGTGAATCGCCCTCTTCAGCACTTGTGTATCTTCTAATGTAAGCCATATTACCGTCAACATATGTAGAAGAGTTGGTGTACTGACCCTTTTGGAGTGCAGGGATTGCTCGTCTGATTTGGTTAAGCTTTGAAAGGTGCTTTGCAAGCGGAGCATCAAGTGTGGATGCTACTGTACCGCTTGCTGTATATTTGCCGTAGTCACTTGCTGAAACAGAACCCTCAAGGTTTGTACCAAAGTATGCACGACCTGTCTTCTCAAGTGGTGCGTTAGGACCAACATCAATTGGAACATCCTTCTTAAACTCAATTTCTGAGCCGTAGTAGATGCAAGGAATACCACGGAATGTGAACATAAGGTTCATATTCTCTGCCCAAGCCTGTGCGCCGCCCTGATAACGGGTCTTTTCCTGTCCGTCAGGACCGTAGTCGTGAGAGTCAACATAGGTTACTGCCCATGTTGCGTCATTGTACAGGGAATCCTCACTGCAGGCTGCCTTGTAAGCGTCACTTGCGTTTTTGAATGCCCAGTGCATTGGGAAGTCGATTGTACTTGTTCCGTTTGCCTTGCTGTAGTCAGGTGTGTGGTA